>CALBPH010000151.1 GCA_937899365.1 uncultured Leptolyngbya sp. | reverse complement strand
CCCTGCCTTTGGAATCGGACAGGCGACCATCGTCTAAAACCTGCAAAAGGATATTAAAGACATCGGGGTGAGCTTTTTCAATCTCATCCATAAGGATGACGCTGTAGGGCTTACGGCGAACAGCTTCAGTCAGTTGACCACCTTCGTCGTAGCCGACAAAACCTGGAGGAGAACCAATCAGCTTGGAAACCGTATGAGATTCCATGAACTCAGACATGTCTAGGCGAATCATAGATTCTTCGGAGCCAAAGACAGACTGGGCGAGCGCTTTAGCAAGCTCGGTCTTACCACCGCCTGTGGGACCGGAGAAGACCAAACTAGCAATCGGGCGGTTTAGACCACGTAAACCGACACGGGCACGACGGCTTGCACGAGAAACGTCTTCAACCGCTTCATGCTGACCAACTACTCGCTCGTGAAGCGTGTCTTCGAGGTGCATCATCATTGCCGATTCGGTCTCGGTAATCGCGTTAACCGGAACGCCTGTCCAAGACGAGACGATGTCGGCAATGTCTTCATCACTCACTTCAGGCACTTTGGTGATGGACACATCGCCTTCTAATGTCTCTTGGATTTTTTGAATCAAAGAGGCTTCATTTTCTCTAAGCTCGGCGGCCTTATCAAAGTCCTGATGCTGTACGGATTCTAAAATGTCCTTTTGGACTTGGCGAAGTTCACTACGCAGATCGCTTGCGGGAATCTTGCGAGAGTGGCGTAGACGAACTCTAGAGCCCGCTTCATCAATAAGGTCAATAGCCTTGTCAGGCAGATGACGGTCTGTGATGTAGCGATCGCTCAAAGTCGCCGCAGCCTCGACGGCTTCGTCTGTGATGTTCAAACGATGGAACTGCTCGTATCGACTACGAAGGCCGTAAAGAATCTCAACCGTGTCTTCTACAGACGGTGGTGCAATATCTACAGGCTGAAAACGACGCTCTAGGGCAGCGTCCTTCTCGATGTACTTGCGATATTCGTCTAGCGTAGTTGCACCGATACACTGCATTTCGCCACGGGCTAAGGCAGGCTTGAGCAAGTTTGCAGCATCCATGCCTCCTTCTAACGACCCAGCGCCGACTAGCGTGTGAATCTCATCGATGACGAGAATAACGTCTTGAGACTTGCGGACTTCGTCAATAACCTGGGTAATGCGCTCTTCGAAATCACCTCTGAAACGAGTGCCGGAAACGAGCAGACCCATGTCTAGGCTAATAACGCGGCGGTCGATAAGGGCTTCGGGGACGTCTTGATTAATGATGCGCTGGGCTAGACCTTCTGCGATCGCAGTTTTACCCACCCCCGGTTCACCCACCAATACGGGGTTATTCTTGGTGCGTCGACCCAAGATTTGGACCACCCGCTCAATTTCTTGAGCTCGACCAATCACCGGGTCGAGTTTACCCTCAGCCGCCAGGTCAGTCAGGTCAGTCCCAAATTCAGCCAGCACACCACTCCGCTTAGAGGATGGCCCAGACTTTTCATCATCCCGCAGACGACCACCACCAGCCGGCACAGCAGATACCTCACCAATGGTACGTATTAACTGGGTCCTTACCTGGGTAGGGTCCACACCCAAATTGTTTAACACTCGATAGGCAACACTTTCCACATTTTGGGTCAGGCTTAGCAGCAAATGCTCTGGCTCAATGTAGGGATGATCCAGTTTGCGCGCCTCTTGAAATGCCTGCTCAAAAACCTGCTTAACCTTAGGGGTAAACGGAATTTCAGTGGGACCGTTACCCGATCCACGCCCAATAATCGACTCCACCTCAGCACGGGAGTTAGCCAGGTTAACCCCAAAATCGCTCAGCACTCGAGCGGCAATACTAGAGCCTTCCTTAATGATTCCGAGTAGCAGCTGCTCACTGCCAACGAAATTATGACCCAGGCGTCTTGCCTCTTCCTGGGCCTGCATGATCACCGCAATTGCCGCATTGGTGAAATGTTCAAACATGTTTTGTGGACCTCTGCCAGGATATGGAGCCGAAACCTATAGATAAGTTGAATAACTTGGTGTTAACCAAGATTACTTCAGACATTAAGATTTTTAACTATGTAATAAAAATATACCCATCTTCGAGGCATCCCGACAGTCTGGAGAGCCGAAGTTGGATAGGTGGGGTAACCCGTATAGCCCTATAGCCAACGGATATGGTTTCAGTTTGCCTGAAGGATAAAGGAATTTATAGGAGTATGAACAAACGGCCATCTAATCTCCACATCTACGCAAAGTGGATAAAAGATTCATAAAGAAACCGCTGTCTCATCAGGCTTTGGCTATCGGCACCCTCAAAGATGTCTAAATCAATCTGAATCAAGATTGATTTAGTAATGGCTATTTGCGCTTGTATAAAGAAAGAACAATGTCAACTATTTACCCACACCTTAGTTGACACACATTAATATTCCGTCAGGAGTAAAAAATAAACCGTAAATTCAGCCGTTAGCAGACATGCCTACTGTCACAGTCTAAGCAAGCTCAGCCCGCCAACGACTAATTAGCTTAAAACCACAGATAGTGAATACCACGTAACCCATTATCCAAGACCCGCCGTCCTAGATAACATCAGATAACGTCAGCTTGGACAGTCTGACAGGTCTCTAAGATATTTTCATCGAGGTCAGATAGGGTGCTGATGGGGGTAAATCCACTGATATTAAATTCGGCACCCGCCCGCCCAGCCGTCAGTGTGGGTTCTACAGATAGAGCATAGGGGTGGCTGGTCTGCTCGTAGCTATCTATAACCGTTAGATCTAAGCCCGTGGCTGAAATATCACCACTAAAACAATCAAAGGAAGAGCTTGGCATGTAGAAGGCACCAACAGCGCGGCGGCCAGTGACTTCAAACACCATATAAACCGAGCCGGGTTGAGCCGCAGCAGACTGCTGACCATATAGGTAAACACCATTTGCCAACGGTGCATTAGATGCAGAATTAGCTAGGGCTGTCAGGGGGGCCAGGCTACTTAGCAACGTAGCACCCAGTAAAACAAGGGCTGACTTGATGAACTTCGGGCGGCGGGAGCGAACTGACGAATAAGCCATGGGTTACGTGGTTACACCTCTATATACTCAGTATTCATGAAGGTCCGAGTTAACTAAGTGACACCTCTGGACCTGAGTGATGACGTTCAACACAGGGCTCTGTGATTGCAGTCACAACTGACTGTATTGCTGGCATTTCAGGACTTATACAAACTCCAATAGGCCCGAAAAAGCGGCTTTAACCGTAAAATCATGATTGCTTTGAGACCGCACCTTACCCATGACGTCACCAACGGCCCTGACGCATCAATTAGAAAAGCTGGATGGACGTAGCTACGCCGGCTACAAACGCCTTAAAGGTGACTATGTCTTTGCTAAATTCACCCTCACCCTGGCCCATATCCAAGGGGACCCCTTTGCTGCCCCCAGCCGAGTCAGTATTTTCGTCAGCCATAACCACAGCCAATGGCCCCAGGACTATTGGCATAATCAAACTCGGCGAGTTGTTCTAGCAGACTTTCTACATCGGCAAATCACCCACGTTATCCCCCAAATTCAGCAGCAGCGGGGCTCAGGCAAAAGCGGTCGGCTGGTGGTTGCGCCCACTAGCCAAGCCGTTTTGGCACGTACGGCGGTACAGGTCACCCCCAATGGCATCGAAATACGACTGGGAGTAGGGCTGCCCGCCTTTGGCCGTCGGATTGCCGGTCAAGCCGCCAGGGAGCTGCTAACTGAGGATTTACCCCAGCTGGTGAGCGCCACCCTGTACTACCGGCCAGAGTATCAGCCAGGGGTGGAGCGACACATCGCCACCGTCGAAGATGCCAATGCCCTCAGGGCACAGCTATCGGAGCAGAATCTAGTCGCATTTATCGCCAACGGTGCCATGTTGCCCCGAAGAAGCGGTGTCGATCCGCTGCCTTTGTCCACAGCGGTCCCGTTCAAAGCGCCGAGTTCTTTACAAGTAACCTTAAACACCCCCCACGCCGGAGATATAACAGGGCTAGGCATTCCTGCGGGGGTAACCCTGATTGTTGGCGGGGGCTACCATGGCAAATCGACGGTACTCAAAGCCATCGCCCACGGAGTCTACAATCATAGGTCTGGCGATGGCCGTGACCGGGTGGTGGCCGATGGTAATACGGTCAAGATCCGTGCAGAGGATGGCCGTAGCGTGACGGGGGTCGATATTTCGCCGTTTAT
>CALBPH010000150.1 GCA_937899365.1 uncultured Leptolyngbya sp. | reverse complement strand
CAGCACCAGACTGCGCACGCCCCCCAACATACCGGCGGTTACACAGTAGGAACGGTCTAACAGCTGCTGACATGATTTGATGGTCCAGCTGATCAGCCCTTGAACATCGATGAGTTGAGTAAACAGCTCGTTGGTCGTAAACGAGCGAGTATCCGTAAATGCCGTCAGCCAGGCATCGGCTTCGTTGAGTAACCCCCGCAGGGAGACGGGGACGCGGCGAATAATGCGCTCTAACTGCTCAAACACCGTCGGTCCAATCAGCACGCCTAGCAACACTAGGACACTAATTAGGGTTAGATAGACCAAAATCACGCCCAGCCAGCGGGGCACACGATACTGTTCTGCCCAATCCACCACGGGGGCAACCGAACAGGCCAGTACAACCGAAATCATTACCAGTAGCAGCAGGCTTTTGAGCTGCCAAAGCAGCACCAGTAACGGAATGGCGGCTATCAGCAAAAGCACACTGCTGATGGATATCGTCAACCGCTGCGACGCATCATTAGTCGACGTTTCGGCTGATAATTCTTTGACCATGAATTGGCAATAGAGGGCGCTTTACTTAGTCTACTGGCCTTTAATAGCTTTGGTTACATTGGTTAGGATGAACCGCTGCATCCGCCGATGGCTAAGCCTATAGGGTGTAGGTAAAGTCATTGGCCAATATGCCAGGCACACGGCTATCGCCCAGTCCCCGCCGATCGTAGGTATCAATGGTGGGCACCGTTTCTTGAAAATCGGTCAGGTCCACCAGACCCTCGCCAAAACAGTGGTAAAGGCTCTCATCAAAGCGCAGATTTTCAATCGGTGCGACGATTTCTCCATTTTCGACCCAAAAGCAGGCGTAGCGGGTCATGCCGGGCACTCGCCCGTTGGGGTGATCGCTCCAGTTTAAGTAGTGCAGATTAGACAGATACAGCCCCCGTTCTAGACGAGCCAGCACCTGATCAGAGGCCACTGTCCCGGTCAAAATCTCAGGGGCTCGCAGATGTTCACGGCGGCTGGCGTAGTTAGACTGGGTTTTATATTCTTTGGCGCTGCGGGAACTCACCAGGCTATTGACCAATTGACCCTTGAGAATAATGGGTAGCTGGAGGGGGGCCACCTCACCATAGGTATTAAATCGGGGGGTATTGGCCTGGTCAAAGTTTTCCTGCAGCGTAAATTTGGGCGACAGCTGCCGCTTGCCCTGGCGCAGCAGCCCAAAGGCGCTATTGCCCTGCTGCAGGTCGGCTTCACCCACCCCACCCCACGAAAACATGTGGAGCAGTTCGGCCACCGCCGCTGGGGCAAGATAGGTGCGATATTGCCCTCGGTCAATGGATTTAGCAGGGTGGGCAATCGTGGCAAACTGAAGTTTGGCCTGGTGGATTTTGTCTATTAAGTGGAGATGTTGCAACTGGTTTCCGGCAACGGTGCCCTTGACGGCCCGATTTTTGGCATCAAACAAGGAGAAATCTAAGCTATAGCTGGTGCTCTCAAACCAGTGACGCTGACCGGCGGAGTCGGCATAGCCCCGGAATATTAGCCCGCCTGCATAGATACCGGTGAAGTCCAGGGTATGTACGGGGGAAAGTAGGGTGGTTGCGATCGCATCCGCCGCCAAAATCTCACCATGGTTTACCGTCCGACTGGTGGCCGAGCCCGTTGGCAACACCACAAACGGGTCCACCGGCAGCTGGGGTACCAGGGTCTGTAGCTCCGCCAGGGTGGTTTTTAACCGGGGCCAATCGGTGTCAAATTCACCTATAAAGGGCACCGTTCCCGACGCCGTGCGCTCTGACTGCATGACCGTCAGGGTGAGGGTGCCATCGTCCACCTGCCCCGTTTGTCGAACCCGAGCCCGGTTAAACCGAGTAAACTGGCTATTTTCTCCGCTGACTGTCAGGGTGAAATGGGTTGAGACCGATAGGCCCTGGCTGGCTAGCGTCTGTGCGATCGCATCGGCCAGCTGCCCAAACACGTTTTCTTTAATGGGGGTAGTCCCCGCGATGTTGTCTGCCACTGCCATCGTCATACCGCACCCCCAAACACTTCAATATTGTCAAACGCACACACAGGCGACCCATGGCCCACCCGAATTAACTGGTTGGGCTCCCCTTTGCCACAGAAGGGGGTGCCGTACATTTCCCAGGTGCTGCGGTCACCCACCTGGGACAGGCTATGCCAAAACTGAGGCGTAATGGAGCGATAGTTTGGATTCTTTAGGGTACGGGTCAGCTGTCCATTTTCGATTAGTTTGGCGTACTCACAGCCAAACTGAAATTTGTGACGCTGGTCATCGATGGACCAGGAGCGGTTAGTTTCCATATAAATGCCGTGCTCGACATTGGCAATCATTTGGTCAAATGAGCGATCGCCCGGCTCCAAATTGATATTGGCCATGCGGTCAATGGCAGGCCGATTCCAGGTCGAGGCGCGGGAGTTGGCCACACCCGGCACGTGGGATCGCTGCTGGCTTTCTAAACCGCCCAGTCCCCGTTCCAGTTGTCCACCTCGAATCAAATATTCCCGCTTAGCGGGGGTGCCCACATCATCAAACCCATAGCTGGCCAGTTCCCCTGGCACCGTCGGGTCAAAGGTGACATTCATCAGCCCAGATCCATAGGCCAGGGACCCAAAATCCTCCAGCTTAATAAAGCTACCCCCGGCATAGTTGCGCTCATCCCCCAAAATTCGATCCAGCTCCAAAGGATGGCCGATGCTCTCGTGAATTTGCAGCATCATCTGATCTGGAGCCAGCACCAGCGTCGTTGCCAAATCTGGGCAGTTATCGGCACGGAGCAGTTCCAATGCCTGTTCACCCACCTGCTGTACCCGCTGCCACAGATCCAAACCGGGAAATAGCTCCCACCCGCCCTGGTAGCATTGGGCCAAGTACCCAAGGTCTGATCGTAGCTGAGTGATGGGACCATCTTGGGCAATCGTGCC
>CALBPH010000149.1 GCA_937899365.1 uncultured Leptolyngbya sp. | reverse complement strand
ATTGCTCGTCAGGTTAGCCGTTGTCATTGAAGGCTTTCAAAGATATTCATCAGCCTAAAGAACCTGACAGATGTAGTCGTTGAGTTCGCTTAGTCCGCTAGTTCAGTCTCACGAGGGCCTATTGCCTTGGAATATATTATCAATGCTCTACCCACCCTACTCAAGGGTGCGTTAACCACCATACAGCTGACGGCCCTCGCCATTTTCTTTGGCTTTATTGGCGGCACATTACTGGGTACCGCCAGACTCTCAAAGCTATGGCCCGTACGATTAGCTACCCGTGCCTACATTGAATTTTTCCGAGGCACACCCCTGCTGGTGCAAATTTTTTGGATCTACTTTGGTTTTCCTGCCCTGTTCAAAACCCTGGGATTAGGCTTTACCTTTGATCGCTGGACTGCCGGGGTGATGGCCCTCAGTCTGAATTCAGCCGCTTATATTGCTGAAATTGTCCGAGGGGGTATTCAGTCGATTGAGCGCGGTCAGTGGGAAGCCGCCTCATCCATGGGGCTCAACTCGTTACAAACCATGCGCTACATTGTGCTGCCCCAAGCACTCCGGCGGATGATTCCACCCCTGGGCAATGAATTTACCACCTTAATCAAGGACACCAGCTTAGTCGCTGTAATTGGCCTAGAAGAACTTTTTCGACGTGGTCAGCTGACTGTCGCCACCAACTTCCGAGCCTTTGAAATTTATACAGCGGTCGGCTTAATCTATCTGGCGCTTAACCTTTGCTTTTCCCAAGGGTTTAACTGGCTAGAGCGATGGGCAGACCCCAATCAGAAGGTTAAAAAGAAAGGTGCTTAGACAGGCATTTAAACAACAGACCCCTACTTCCGACGCTTTGACGATCGGTGTTTGCTGCCCGGAGGTGTCCGATGGGCACCAAAATATTTTTCGCTGCGATACCGGAGCCAGACTCGCAGCTGCTGTGGAATTTTTTCCTTCTGCACCTTTGTCAGTTGGTTATACAACTTTAGAGCACGTTCCCGCTCACGGCGGCAGCCCGCATTATTGTGGGCATCCCATAACTTTTTAGCCAGGCGAATGCGACGGCAGGTTTCTTTGATCAGGGCGTCACCCTGAAGGGGCTGGTCGGCCATAGGTGTTTCAACAAAAGGACGGTAAACAAAAGACTGTCACAAGGTTAATTGTCGGTTTTGGCTAAGCGTGGCACCTTCTAAGTATGCATAATCACGGTTTTGGGGCTTGCGACTGCCCGGTCAATACGTCGCCCGAGAAATTAAGAGTCTTAGCCATTGCCCTAGTGATGGTAGCTGGGTTTTCGGTTGTAGAACTACGGGTCAGCCACCATAGCCACAGTTTATCGCTGGTTGCTGATGCAGGGCACATGGTGGCTGACGTGTTTGCGATCGCAATGTCCCTACTCGCTACCTGGATCGCCCGCTGGCCCGCTTCACCGACAGCCCCCTTTGGCTATCGGCGGGTGGAAATTTTAGCCGCTCTAATTAATGGCATTGGGCTATTACTTATCGCTGGCTGGATTGGGCAAGAGGCCATCGCACAGCTGCAAACACCACCAGAGGAAATACTCACGACACCCATGGCGTTGACAGCCCTCGTTGGGTTAGGCATCCATGGCTTCAATGGGTTTCTACTCCATAGTCACACCGATGATGATTTGAACATCCGCGGGGCGTTTATGCATGCGCTCGCCGACGCGTTGAGTTGTTTGGGTGTACTATTTGTGGCCGCCACCGTTCATTGGTTTGGCTGGCAGTGGGCAGATAGTGGTGTCAGTTTTGCGATCGCGCTGCTCATTTTCACCGGAGCCGTTCCACTCATTCGCCAGAGCCTCAGTATTTTACTCGAGCAGGCCCCAACCGACATCAACCCTGACAGCATTAAAGAACATGTGCTCAACTTCAGAGACGTTACCCAGGTGGAGCAGTTACGGGTTTGGGCCATTGCCCCTGGCCAGATTTATTTAACAGCCAGCTTAACCATTACCTGCAATCCCAACCGTCGCGACCTATTGCTCAATCGGCTTCAAACATCACTGCGTAATGAATTTGGCATTACCGACGCCACCTTACAAATGGTATCTGCCCCCTCAGTTGCCCTATCAATGCTGCCCAATACTAAAATACGAGAGCTAATTCAGACGGGTAACACCGATCTGGACAGCGTTGTCCTTGCCGAAATCGAACCTAATGCAAGTCGCCTCTTGGAACGTTAACTCTGTCCGCACCCGCCTAAGCCATGTCACCGACTGGCTCAAGGCCAATCCAGACGTGGATGTACTATGTCTCCAAGAAACAAAAGTTGTCGATGCCGACTTTCCCAAAGCGCCGTTTGAGGAACTGGGGTATCACCTCTATATATATGGACAAAAAGCCTATAACGGCGTTGCCCTGATTAGCAAAGCCCCCTTAGACGATGTCCGTATGGGCTTCGGCGCCATTCTCGACGACAATACCGTTGGCGACCTCGATGACCAAAAGCGCGTGATCAGCGGTGTACTCAATGGCGTGCGCATTCTCAACCTATATGTCCCCAACGGGTCATCCATTGGCAGCGAAAAGTATGACTATAAACTACGCTGGCTGGCTCTCTTAAAGCAGTACCTGGGCAAAACCCTAGAGGAAACCAAAAAACTGAACGTCTGTGGTGACTTTAATATTGCCCTTGAAAATAAAGATATTTATACCGACGAAAAAAGGGACAAACACATCATGTCCTCTCCCAATGAACGAGACACCTTTAAGGATGTATTAACTATAGACCACAGCTCAATAGAGGAAGAAGCCCTAACAGATGCGGTGGGTGTAAGTCTCGCAGACGCCTTTCGCAAGTTTACCGATGAGGGTGGTCACTTTAGCTGGTGGGATTATCGGGCCGCCTCATTTCGACGCAATATGGGTTGGCGGATTGACCATCACTATCTTTCCCCGGAACTATACGACCAAGCCAAACGCTGTTGGATCGATATCGAGCCCCGAAAGCTAGAAAAACCCAGCGACCATACACCCGTCATTGTGGAATATTGAGCAATGACATACGGGTACTTGATATAACAAGATAACCCTGAAGACAGGTAGTACGGTACATGATAATCTTCTAAAAAGGATAAAGCCCTATCCTTTTCTGGGTATCTTGTTTAACAACGATCTGCGTAGCCCCCTTGCAGAAAGGCCCTACCGTCTATGCAGTTTTTAGGTACCTTGTGAACACTTTTTTAGCTGGCCCAGATTGTCCCATTCTCGATCCACCAGAATTAGAGACCGCTCTGCACTTTCTGGCAATTTTTACCAACTTAGAAGACGAATTTAACCGGATTGATTTAATCAATACCGGTTTATTTGATTTAGACCATCCTGAAACAGCTCAGCAGCTGGACCTTCCCGGTGCCCTTAGGGCCATTAAAAGCAAAAGTAAGCTGGCCAAAAACGTTCTTCGCTGGGTCGATGACCATCGATATAGTCTCAAAAGCGAAGAGTTACTTGCGAAAGCATCTCTCCAGCTCTAGGACTTAGCCAGCACAGTGACAACCTGTCCAAGACTATTTTGGCGTTGCTGATCCCCGGTATGAATTTATCGGGTACACATCGGCACATGGCATATCTCACCGATCGGTTGATACCCTTAATCAGCGACGGCTTATTTTGTAAATTTGCAAATCCCTGGACCTGCCTTGTCAATTAAGCCGTAAATAATGCCAGATGTAGAATGATCTACGGCACAGCTGCCATATCTATCAATGACTATCACGCCACCTAAGCCATTTACTTTCTCTACCAGGTACTTGATGCCAGCCATCGCAGCGGCGGCCGCATCCTTCTGCTGAAAGTAGACAAAATTGGAAATCATTTTACAGAGTACGGTTCTCTGAAATTGCTCACCATACCCTGTCGCTGACACAGCACAGGTTTCATTATCGGCAAACACGCCAGCACCAATAATTGGACTATCACCGACACGGCCCCAGCGCATGTTAACAATACCCCCAGTTGCCGTAGCTGCCGCCAAATTACCATCCATATCCCGTGCTACAGCACCAATCGTGCCAAGTTTTTTAGGTGGGGTAGCATCTTCATGATCTAGCATCATCCCCCCTGCTTTTTGCGCCTCACGCCACTGACGAACTCGACGATCAACAAAGAAATAATCGTCCGGCATCCGCCGAATACCGCACACTTTGGCAAAGTCCTGTGCGCCCTTACCAATCAACATGACATGTTCACTACGCTCAAGCACTTGTCGTGCCAGCTGTATAGGGTTTTTTATCGTCGTGACCCCAGCAATAGCACCTGCATTCAGGGTAGCGCCATCCATAATGGCGGCATCCATTTCCACTTCGCCATATTCATTGAGAACAGACCCGCGACCGGCGTTATAGAGCGGATCGTCTTCTAACTCCGCTGCACAATACTCAACCGCATCAAGGGCAGTGCCGCCAGTTTCTAAAACATGACGTCCTCCTTCTAAAATACGGCGCACACTGTCCATAATTTCTGGGCCGTTTCCCTCTCGTTTTAGATGATCCAAGGAACCCGCACCACCATGGATAATGAGAGAGAAATTGTCTTTCATAATGATGTGCAAAGCCTCCAAAGTTGGGGAATATCATTATGACATTCAGACCGTAGCCAGGTAACTTCCACAACACCATTCACACCATCTATGAAATTATTGTGCATTACTGATCCTAAAACCCATCCCCATTTCGACACTACAATTAGTCTCTATAAAGCATTTGCCCACCATACAGATATTGATTTTTTTCATACACCGGTCGCCAGCATCAACAATTCCGGCAAATTTCAAGGGGTAAATATCTCCGGTGATTTCAGTAATGACGACTTCATGGCCCTAGATGATCAACCGCTGATGGTGATTGATCCATGTGAGTTAGACCTTATATTTTGTCGAGCCGATGACCCTGTACCTAACGATTTCTTTGAAAATCTTAGTCAGTTAGAAACCATCGTTAAGTTTGTCAATCGTCCTTCGCAGGTTGTTTATACCAGGCGTAAAGATTTTCTAGAAGATCATGGGCGAGAGTATTTGCCAGAGCATATTTTCTCATCGTCCTATGAAGAGATAAAAGACTTTTTTCAACGGTTTAACCCCATTGTTGCCAAAATGAATGTTAGTTATGGTGGCAACGGAGTGTTTAAGATTTGGCAGCAGGGTAATCGTATCCATACGGACAACGTTAAAGAAGGTCTAATGACCTATTCTTCTTTTCGAGATGTGGTTAATCACTTAGCTGAGATTGACCCGACCAATGAGTATGAGTTTGTTCAATACCTTAAAAATATAGATCAAGGAGACAAGCGCGTTTTTGTTGTTGATGGTGACATCTACGGAGCGTTGTTGAGAAAATCTCAGACAGGAACATGGGTACACAACGTTACTGCAGGTGCTGCCTACTATCCCTCGACGGTAACTGAGCGGGAGCGCGAAATAATAGCCAATACCTATGGCTATTACAGTAGCCGAGGCGTTTATACCCTGGGTTACGATTTCCTCATGGGCAACGATGGGGAGTGGATTTTAAGTGAAGTGAATGCTGGCAATATTGGTGGTTATGACTGGCATGAAAGTGTAACAGGAGATCCTACCATGACACGATTAATCCAATGGTTGATCGATGGCATACCCCAGTAGCATCCCGATGCCCAGATGAAGTTTGCAAAGAACAATAAGACAGAAAGCAACGGAACAATCGTCAGATCGCGATCTCAATAATCGGCTAATCAGCGTGCTGATCTCCGGTATAAATTTATCTGGTAAACATCGGCACATCGCATATCTCACCGAGCGGGCCATACCCTAAATCAGCCACGGCCAATAATCTGCCTAGGGGCGATGAATAATCCGTTCTAACACGCGCCGCTTATTAGCAGGATCAATGCCGATCAGACGCACATAGTCTTGGCCATGATCCCCTAAACACTGCTCAACAGCCCGCAACGCACCTTCTACATTGCCATCACTCACAACCGGACAGCTTTGCCAGGCATTGGTTTGAAAGCGGCGTTTATCGACATAATCCATACCCACTCGATAGCCTTGGTTCAACAGGTTCCGCACCTCTTGCTGTATCTCATCGGATAGCGAACTTTGAACACCTAATGATGGTGACTGTAATTCTGGTAAGAACTCCACTGACCCATTGGATATGGGCTGTGGCCGCATAACTGAGACGGCATGCTGGTAGGCGCAATAGTCGTCATCATTCAGGCGTCTTTGGAGAGCTGGCTGATGACGACTGTCAACCTTATTTTGATTCAGTGCCTGGTTGTATTCTTTAACCAGCCCCGTCTCCTGTAATCGCCGCTGCTCTAGCACCATTTGATTACCCACCTCAATCAGGTGATCGAGCTGAAAGTCAGGCTTTTTGAAACTGGGTGGTGTTTTGGTGTTGACCACATTGCGGGATACATTTTCTACCCCCACACGGTGAATAAAATCAATAATTTGCTCATCGTAAATCTTGGCCCGCAGCGCTCCGTAGAAATCAATTGCCTGATTGGCAAATGTATCTACTAGCGTCTCAATACCACGAGCACTCAGACCATCGGGAGAAAAAATGCCACCCACAATCCCCAAGCGATCCTGACGATCAGGTTCCCAATAAAATTTTTGCATTCGCCCATCGCGCACTAGGGGGGCATAAAGGGTGGCAAAGTCGTTCCCTGTAACCACAATCGGGATGCGCGGCAGTGGCGTTTCATCGTAGCTCCCTGGCAGCTGCACATTCGTCGGATTATCCGCAATGTTCATCAGGGTGTTGTTAACTAGCTGGGTATTAACCGTGTACTGAGTCATGCCGTCAAAGCGCCCGGCCCCTGCGTCTAGATCATTGATCATCAGCACCGCCATCTCACCGCGAATTTTTACTAGCTCCGCCGCTTCTCGATAGCGCAAACGAATCAGCCGTGCCGGGTCACCTGCATCGGGGCTCTCTAGCTCGCCACCGGACACATGCACAACATTTATCCCCATGCGTTCATACACCAGCTCACAGTGAAAGGTTTTACCTTCTCCTTTGCGTCCGTGGATCCCTAAAATCAGTGGCATCTTTACCTGGGGTAACGCCAAAAAGTTTTTGGTGATGTGAACCGCCAGAGCGTTAAGAAAACGGGGTGAAATGTAATAAGCCACGACACTAACGAAGTTGGAGTGCTGAGTTCTCGATATTAAACGTCTGAGAACGTATCCAGTATGTCGTTTGTCGGGACCTAATGTATAGAAACTGGAGATATTAGCGAGTTGTTGGACGTTTGCTGTACTGCGTTTTCCCTCGGTGAATGCAGGCGTTATCGGTAGATAAGTAGCCAAAGACTAGGCCCCAGGTTATTCACCCAATGCCTTTGCTTTATTCGCTTTGTCTTGCAGAGCAGCTTATTTAAGCTCGACTAGTGGGGTTTCGCTGGAATACGCTTTACCTTCTTAGCCCAGCCCAAACGCTCAAACAGAAGAATGGTGTACCAGGTAACATCGATTTCCCACCATTTCAAACCAGTCTGGGCAGCGCGAGGGTAGGTGTGATGATTGTTGTGCCAGCCTTCGCCATAGGTGACCAGCGATACCCACCAAAGATTTCGGGCATTGTCCTTGGCATCAAACGTGCGATAGCCCCAGGTGTGGGTCGCAGAGTTGACTAACCAAGTGGCATGCCACAAAAAGACGGCTCTAACAAAAACACCGTAGATGACAAAGGACCAGCCGCCGATGGCGTAAAGCAATAGTGCAAGTGGTACTTGAAATAATAGAAAGTAGTTATTTAGAAAGCGATAGAAGGGCTGCCGAACAAGATCAGGCGCATATTTGCTGTACCGCGTTTTATCAAAATTATCGCGATTGGGATACACAATCCACAGCATATGACTCCACCAAAAACCGCGCTTAGCAGAATAGGGATCGTCATGCACATCTTCCGTAAAGGCATGGTGCTTACGGTGACCACTGACCCAAAAAATGGGCCCCCCTTGCATTGCCAGCGTTCCGAGAAAAGCGATGGGATATTCTAACCAGCGGGGTACCTGAAAACTGCGGTGGCTAATTAACCGGTGGAAACCTAAACAAATGCCCACCCCCCCACAAAGCCAGTGCAGCAAAATCGCCACACCCAGGGCTGACCAGGAGAAAAACCAGGGTGCCAGCAGGGCAACACCATGGAAAACAGCAAAGAACCCAAGGGTGACCCAGTCGATGGGGGGGCGTTTTAGGTCGGGCTTTAGGTTTGGCCGTAGGTCAGGCCGGGTTAGCTGTGCAGTCATACAGTCCTCACGGAATTCGTTAAAGTTGACAAATCTTGAACGCGATCGCAAACTAGCTGCCGATCAAAGAAACTATAAGCGCGTTGCAAGCGTCACTTGCATTAAACTTAGACTAGCAATATTTTTATTAAGTTGCAAGTAGCACTTGCAAATTTTCCATGTCCCCGTCCTCGACTCGTCACCGACTTACCCAGGCCGCCGTCGAACTCTTCTTATCGCAAGGGATCAGCCACACAACTACCCGCCAAATTGCCAATATGGCAGAGGTGAATGAGGCCACCTTATTTCGAAATTTTGGCAACAAATACGGGTTGCTCCTGACCATGTTGCAAGAGGCACCTGCATTGAGTGCCCACACACTACTGCATGGGGAACATGCGTCAGATGCACTGCGGCTATATTTGGATGCTCACTTACAGCTGCTGGAAAAATTTCCCAACTTTGTGCGGTCACTGATCGGTGAAGCTGACCAATATCCGGCCGAACATCGCCAAGCGCTGCAAGTAAGACTCAAGGAAATGCAGCAAGCGATTGCCATCCATCTAGAACAGATGCTGGGTACATCTAGACTATCGGCGGAAGAGCTGGCCAGCCTATTAGGAGCAATTTTGGTGGGGTACATGGTGATCGAAACCACCAGCGGAGATTCTCTGTGGACCAATCGAGACCACTTTTTAGATGCCCTGACGAGACTATTGAGCAGTCCTGCCGATGTCTCTGACGAATCCATAGAGGTTCTGGCTGAGCCACCTCCCGCATTAGTGGTGGATTTGCCCGCTAGCTGGGTCCATCAGCTGATGAAACACACACGCGGTATCAGCTTGCAGGATCATGCGATCGCACTGCTTCTCTTTGGCGCCGGACTCCTCCCCACAGAAATTACTCGCCTCAAACGGTCCCACCAAATTTGCGATAAGTCCCAGCATATTTTGCAGGTGGTGGGTACCGGCGGTCCTCGCCAAGTACCGGTCAACCAATGGATTTTGGGCAAGCGCTATGGCTCTTACACCAATAACCCCCTAACCAAATGGCTCAAAAGTCGGAAGGATGACGCCAGTGCCCTGTTTATCAACGAAGAGGGAGACCCGATCACGCTTCTAAGCCTGCAGGAATGCTGGGACTTTTGGTGGCAGGACCTAGACATGCTTGGCGAAGGTCCCAAGCTCATCCAGGCAAGGCAAACCTGGTGTGTAGAAATGCTAATGCGGGGTATGAGTCTAGAAAATCTGAGCATTTTGACAGGCAGTGGGATGACTGAGTTAGAACCCTATGCTCAACGGGCTCGAGAGAAAGCTGCGATCGCAGCCGCCACCCAGCTAGACCGAAAAAACCCTCCGTCCTAACTGCTACCCACCCTATCCTGGGAAAACTTCACCACGTACCATGGGCCTTGACCCATTTCACATCAACCCATCCCTATGACAGTAACTTACGATTGCGTTGTGGTCGGCGGTGGCCCAGCGGGTGCCACGGCAGCTTATCACCTAGCTAAGCAGGGCCATTCCGTACTGATTTTAGAAAAAAATAAACTGCCCCGTTATAAACCCTGCGGTGGCGGCGTCTGTCCCCAGATAGCTCAATGGTTTGACTATGGCTTTGAACCGGTAATTTCCCAAAAAGTTACCCAGGTCCGCTACACCTACAACCTGGAAGACGAAGTGATCGCCGAACTCTCTGAACCCATTTGGATGGTGCGCCGCGATGAGTTTGATCACTACATGGTGCAACAGGCCCAGAAACAAGGGGCGATTTTACAGGAAGAGACTAAGGCCACAGGCATTGAATTTAAGGATGGCCATTGGCACATCAGCACACCAGACACACCCGTTGTCGGTCGTTACCTGGTCGCCGCCGATGGTGCCAAAGGGCCCATGGCCCGATGGCTGGGCTTCAAGCAGCGCAAAACAGCCATGGCCGGAGCAATTGAAACAGAGCCACGGTTACCGGTCCACGATGGCCACATCGTTCATTTTGAATTTGGCCTACTGCCCAAAGGCTATGTTTGGAATTTTCCCAAAGCCGATGGCTATTCGTTAGGTAGCGGCGTCTTTGCCTTAGCCAAGCGTAAGTCTCGCGATTTGGTGCAGCCCCTGACAGACTATTCCAAACAGTTTGGTGTCGATATTGACCAAGAAGCCCAGCATGGTCATCCCATTTTGCTGTGGGACGGCGATCAGACCCTGCACACCCACCAGGCTGTGTTAGCCGGCGAAGCTGCCTGTGTCGTCGATCCATTTACCGCCGAAGGTATCCGGCCTTCAATTTTGAGCGGATTGAAAGCATCTGAAGCGATTCATAGCGCCCTGGCAGGGAATGAACAGGCCCTGGCGGACTATACCCAAACGATGAACCAAGAATGGGGTAGTGAAATGCGATGGGCCGCTCGCCTTGCCAAAGCCTTTTATTTGGCGCCTAAGTTGGGCTATCGCGTCGGGGTCAAAAATCCCCGCGGCACCCAAATTATGGGAGAGGTTTTTCAAGGAAAGCTACGTTATTCAGACGTGGTCAATCGGGGACTACGCCGATTGAGCGCAGGCATGCTATCGGCTTAAAACAGATCATTCTTGCGATTTCACAACATGCGTGGTACCACAAAGAAACACATTTGCGGTAAATTAGTCGCAAGTGCTAAGCGTTTGCCCTATGAGCGCGCTTCACCCGCTTTGATGATTTCAACATTTTTAGTTGTATCTTGCCGACAGGCTCGGATAGTTTGTGGTTGCTAGGTTTCCTACACAACCCCTTCAGGATGCTGGTTCCTCTGCACCAGCGTCGGCTCTTGATTGGATGGCTCCACCACAGCCCTGGCAAACCGAGCCATCCGCTCTTCAGCAAACGATTGAAGACAGTACGCTATTTACATTTTTACGCTGTCAGCGGCGGGCCTACCTCGACACCTATGGGAATGCCGATCTACAGGCTGCTCCGAGCGACTATCTAGTCAAATTAAAAGGGGACAGTGCTGCCCATCGCAAAACGATATTGGCAGAGTTTCAGCCCCTTAGCCGTCCCAGTCGTCACGGGGGCAATGTGACTGCCACCGCACAGGCAACCTCCGCCCAGATGAAACAAGGTGTGGACCACATTTGTCGAGGCACCGTAGCCGCCGTCAATGCGGACGGCACCATTGGCTATATCAGCCAGCCCGACCTGTGGATTAAGCAGCCAGGCACCTCTTGGTTGGGTAACTGGCATTATGTGCCCCTAGATATCAAGCTGGGTAAAAAGCCCAAGCAGGAGTATCAGCTGACCGCAGCATTCCATGCCTACGTGCTGGCAGCATGGCAGGGCGTTATCCCCTTAGAAGCGAGACTGCGGCTGCGGGAGCGCCATTACATCATTGATCTTGAAAAGCAGTGGCCCACGCTATTAGAGCTGCTAGATAAATGTGAAACTGTGCTGACGGCTGACAAGACCCCCGATGTCTTTATCAGCCGTAGCCGCTGTGACATGTGTGTGTGGCTAAATCACTGTTATGAAGTGGCCCAGACCCAAAATCATCTGTCTTTGTTGCCGGGGGTGACCCTCAATCGCTATCGTCATTTAGACAAGCTGGGTTTAACCACGGTGGAAACCCTAGCCCGCAACCAGCCCACGACGTTGGCCCAGGCTTCGGGATTTGAGCTAAAAGTCGCTGAAAAGCTGGTGCATCAGGCCCAGGCTAAGATGACCGGGGTTGCGATCGCACGTACCGATGCTAGCAATAGCTTTACCCTATCGCCCCAGGAACTACCCAGCGCCCCCATCGAACTCTACTTCGATATAGAAGCTGCCCCCGATCAGGATTTAGTCTATCTCCACGGCATCTTAGTCGTCGATACCCAAACTAAGACCGAAACATTTATTCCCCTGGTGGCACGGGAGCCCGAAAGCGAAGCCACCGCCTGGAATCAGTTTCAACATGTGGTTGCTCACTATCCAAATTCACCGGTCTATCATTTTTGTCCCTACGAGGCTCAAACCGTTAGACGCCTCGCAGAACGTTACGGCTCCATCATCGACATTGATGAACTACTGGGGCGCTTTGTCGATATTCACAAGCGGATTGTTGACGCGGTTACCCTACCGATTGAAAGCTACGCACTCAAGCACATTGCTAGGAGGATCGGTTTTGAATGGCGCGATAGCAGTGCCAACGGCGCCCAATCGATTTGTTGGTACGACAACTGGCTAGAAAGCAAAGACGAACAATATCTGAACGATATTCTGAAGTACAACGAAGACGATTGCCGCGCTACATTTTGGGTTAAACGCTGGCTGGCAAACTTTTCGGCCCCCCTATGGAAGGACGATGCCGAAGCGGGATAATCGTTGCGGGTCACCCTTATGGAAAGACGATGCCGAAGCTGGGTAATCTCTGTCTCAGAAAAAATCTCGATAACTGTTTGACAAAGGTTCCATTCCTGAGCAAAATAGAGATCGCCCTTAAGGGCCTGTAGTTCAATTGGTTAGAGCACCGCCCTGTCACGGCGGAAGTTGCGGGTTCGAATCCCGTCAGGCCCGTTTTATTTTCTAATAAGTACGAACCCGCAACTTTGTCAGATTTGCTGACGTTGCGTGTAGTCGCAGACGCGACGGCAAGCTACGAATCCCGTCAAGCCCGTTTTGCTTTCCCTAAATCATTACCAGGACGATACTGACTAGAAGCACGGCTGCTAAGGCTAACCAACCAGAATATTTTCGCCACCAAGGAATTGTATAGATCTCAGCAGCCGTCATAGGACGTTGCTGCACTGTCTGCACATTTTGATAAAGGGTACAGGTATTAGCCAAGGGGCGCTGTGGAAATGTGCAGCTATCGTCTTGGTGATAGCTGCAGCTATCGCAAAGGTATGTATTCCCCTGGGAGCGATGGAGATCAATGCCTGGGTGTCCGTGGGCTTTTAGCTCTAGCCCACAGTTAGGGCAGGTTACCGCCGTAGGAGAGATGGAATACTGACATTGAGGACAGGTGGGCATATTCGTTTACGCTGACGACTGACTAGAAAACAACCACGTCCTTAACTAGCTGGCACATAAAACTCTTTAGATTCGAGGAAATCATAATCAAAGCCCAACGTGGTATCAAAATCTTGATTGATTTGCTCTAACTCCTCTTCGGGTATGGCTTTCCATTGCTCACGGGTGGCCCAACTAATGACAAAAATAACTTCATCGTCATGGTTGGGATCGAGCCAGGTAGTTTTGTCTAGAAAGCCAGGATAGGTTTTCAGAGCCGTTGTCCAAATCGCCTCATCAATTTCTAGATAACGACTCCGCTGGGCAGGATCTACTCTAAATTTTAGCCATTCAACTACCATAGAGGGCTGAGAATTAAGGGTTACTTCGGCACTAACAGGATTACTTGTCCAAAGCACAGCCGCCCAGAGGGCAACCACGCACCATAGAAGTCTTTGAACCATACGGTTAACCGCCCGTCGAATACGTCAATAGTTTGCCAGAATAATTTCATATAAACTAAATTCACCTCTAGAACCATCGTTTTTGTAAAAGGCACCGCCAGGGTTTAAAGGGCATTTGGTTCAGTCGTTTCGCAATTCAACACCCAGAGCACGTTATGGACTCATCCAATTTATTCCGGCAGCTTTTAATGTTGGGCATTGGCACCACGTCGCTGGTGGCAGAACAGCTGCGGCAGGTAAGCGAAGATTGGGTGAACGATGGCAAGCTCAACCCTGAACAGGCTAAGGGGTTTGTCGATGACTTTATGTCACAGTTCAATATTGACCAGGCTGCTATTGATGAACAGCTCCAGCGCCAAATTCGCAACATCATGCAAGATTTAGGCGTGCCCAGACAGGCTGAAATGGATGAGCTGCGTGGACGATTGGACCGATTAGAACGCCAGCTACGGGATCTAGAAAATAAAAAGTGGCGCTAGTTTCTGGCCATCAATGAGTTTGATATTCTGGACCTTGATGCCCCATGCTGGGTATGGATGACCTGTCTACTCGGCGGTCACAAGGACAGTTTGACTAACTCAATCGACCGTAAATCTAACCTACAAACAATCTGCTTTCTACGAACCGTAACGTACAATTTGGATGCAGGTTGCGAGCTGATGCATCAGCGCTATCGCTATCGCAATGGGAGATAGAATTGTGAAAGAAGTTTTTATTAGTCTGGGGGTTTTCGCCATTTGCTGTGTGGTGGCATTGGCCACTCAGCTCAAGGGTGGTGAAGCTGTCGCAAGCAATTTGACCACAGACATGATGGCTACTCAGCCTACACTAGTAGCTCAGTCAGCATCTGACCTACTACCTGATGAAACTACTGATGAGGCACCTACTACTGACATGGACGAAAACATGACGACAACGGACACAGGCCTCATGTACGAAGACCTAGAGGTCGGTACTGGCGCTGTGCCTACCCAGGGTCAGGCGGTGACTGTACACTACACAGGCACATTGGAAAATGGTGAAAAGTTTGATAGCAGTCGCGATCGCAACCGTCCCTTCTCCTTTACCATCGGCGTTGGCCAAGTAATCAAAGGCTGGGATGAGGGCGTGGCTAGCATGCGTGTAGGCGGCCGTCGTAAGCTCGTCATTCCTCCTGACCTAGGCTATGGTCCTCGGGGTGCAGGCGGCGTCATTCCTCCAAACGCCACA
>CALBPH010000148.1 GCA_937899365.1 uncultured Leptolyngbya sp. | reverse complement strand
AGCCCCATCAATATTGGCCTGGGTCAACACCACCCCTGTTAGATCAGCGCCGCTTAAGTTAGCACCCTGTAGACGGGCACCGTTCATGGCGGCCCCGACCAGATTGGCCTCACTGAGGTTAGCCCCCCCCAGTTCTGCCAGCATCAAATTTGCTTCGTTCAGGTTGCTCTGGCTCAAATCGGCATCGGTTAACTCTGCAATTTTGAGATTAACCTGGGCAAAATCTTCCCCCGACAAATCGGCTTCGTTGAGGATGCAGACCGGGCAGTCCCTAAGCTCTAGCAGCATATCTACATCGTCTTGGAGGTAGGCCCAACTAGGGGAGGCAAAACTCACCACCCCTAGCAACACCATCAGTACTGCCCCAAGCCCCGTCGCCAACGATTTTACGTTCATCCTTCTTCCACGTGTGAATTATTAGACGTTAGGCACTAATGCCATATCTATCCTAAGAGCTGACGACCCTCCTCAGCCATCACTGTGTTCGACCCAGTGATAAACCCAGGAAAAAGACGGCCCAGAAAAAGACAGACTACAAAATGTCTGGTCCTATGGGCGGGGCGTTTTAACTGCCAATTTCTGGTATCTTAGAGCACCTACAAGAAATAGCGCTGTATGCTAGAGGAAAAACCAACAGCGGGTCCCTAACCGGTCTGTCATGTTGATTTTTGTTTAACTATCAATGATTTAATGCGTTTTCTACGCAAATATTAAGTAAGGTAAAATACAATCGTAAGTCTACGTAAGCAATGCCTGTATGGCATTGTCCTGGGTGCCTCTACTTTCAAATCAAAAAATTTGTAGCAGCAGGTTTTCTGTGATGACAGGGGTAAAGCAACAGCTTGTGCTGATCTATATGATCTTGGGCACAGTCATAGTTTCGATGTTTGTACCCATCGACTGGCAAACCCAATCAAAGGTCCTGCGGGACTGTGTTTTGTTGGCTTGGGTGGTGGGTGTCATTAACTTTGCCTATTTGGGCAGCGGGCTCAACCGACTGTTGGGTATTCGACCCCGTCAGCCCCTCGGTCTACTCGGTATTTTGTTTTCACCATTCTTACATCGCAATGCCGCCCATTTAATTGCCAACACATTACCATTTGCAATTTTAGGTTGGTTGGTATTGCTCCAGGGGCTGGATAATTTCTACGCCCTTAGCGTCGCCATCTTGCTTGTCAGTGGGTTAGGGACCTGGATGTTTGGTCGTTCGGCCATTCATCTGGGGGCCAGCGGTCTAATCTTTGGCTATTTGGGGTATTTGATTGCCCGGGGTTACCTGGAGGTCACCCTGATGACCCTGGGGTTAGCATTTGTTGTCATGCTGCTCTATGGCGATCAGTTTTGGACCATGCTGCCCGACTCCGATGACACCACACTGTCGTGGGAGGGCCATATGTTTGGGTTTTTGGGCGGGGTGCTGGCCGCGTCTAACCCCGATTTTCTACAGCAGATTGGGGACTTCCTGGCCACTCTGTAGGTGAGGCCGATAATTCTCTTTTAGGACCTTTTAGGACAACAACAGCCCCAGGAGCTATGCCAGCGTGTCAACTGGCATAGCTTTGCCGTATGGTTCACATTTAGATTGGTTTAATCAATCTGTTCAACGCAGTCAGTTTATTTGGCTTGTTTCGGCCAGTTGGGTCATGGATTAATTATTCCATACCCATACTCTACTCATGTTTCTAGTGGAAAATGTTGAGTAGGAACTGATAGTACAGCCGGTCAATTAACCAGTGGGGGAATCAACCATGAAAGCTATTGCCATTGCCAGCGCACTTATTTCTCTTGGTGCCATCGTCAGTCCAGCTCTGGCTCAGGAGACTACCACTGAGCGGACCGAGTCTGTGATTGTTGCCCAGACGGAGCAAACATTGAGCACCGTTATCCGCAGCGATGATACCCTCTATCTCAATAAGGATGAGGTCCATGAGTACAACCTGCGGTTAGAGAACCGCACCGCCGTGGGCGATCGGTTCTTGCCAGAGGGCAGCATCATTCGGGGACAGTTTGAGCCTGTGGATGGGGGGCTGCGCTATGTGGCCGATTCTGCAGAGGTGGGGGACCGCATTATTGACCTTAGTGCCGTATCTGAAACTCTCACTGACCAAAAAGACCCACGCCAAACCGGCACGGGTGACATCATTGAAGATGCGGCCATTGGTGCGGCAGGTGGTCTAATTATTGGTGAGGTGCTAGGGGATGTGGATTTCCTAGAGATTTTGGGCGGCGCGGCAGCGGGTGTCGTGGTGGGTAATGTAACCGCTCCAACCGTCGTTGTCATCGAACCGGATGAGTCGATTCTGCTCTATCAGGACTAACTATTGCAGATTGTTTCGTTCTGTTTCGTTCTGATTATTGAAGGGTTATAGATAAAAAGCGTTGGCGGACCATGGAGGTGTTGCTGGCGCTTTTTATTTTTTATTTAAGGACATAATTTAAGCACACACAGCCATGATGCCGTTACGGATTTAAGGGATGCCGCGATCTGTTAGACATGCCGCACGCCAGTATCTGGCAGATAAAATCATCTCGAGGATCGGCAGCCATCATTATTCAAGCGGGCGCTACACTAGTATCCTGACAACTGGAAACAACTGGTGACCTGGGTTCACCATGATGTACCCCGCTCAGAACAAGCTCACCCCAAGATGAACAACAACAGTGAGTCATTGGTATCAACTGGACGTTAATGTAGTAGCGCAGCAGGTTAACAGTC
>CALBPH010000147.1 GCA_937899365.1 uncultured Leptolyngbya sp. | reverse complement strand
CGATCATCGCTAAACAACCAACGAATAAATCTCGGTAGACACCGTCTAATGATGTACAGCTGGAACCAGCATGGTAGTAAGCACTCAGAGAATTCTGCACCGGCAGAGGTTCAGCCAGCCACCACCAGCTGTTCAGCCCTCCAAACACCAGCAACAACGGCAAAATAAAGCCAAGGATACTCATACACCAGCGCAGTACAGAATAACTACGTAAAATATGGGTATCTAGATGATCAGGAGAATCAGTGAGTCGCATATTTAATCAGTTGATGCCAATTAAAGTATGAAATACCCTGACAAGGCTCAGACAGTACCCGCAGGGGTGCTTTTCGTATGAAATAAGAATTTAATAAGATTCTATTTTGTGTGTACAGGCGTTCCATGGAACGCCTCTGCAAGCATATTTTTTAGATCGTAAAATCCCTTATCTCTTACAACTCGATTGCTTTCAATAGCTCTGTCGAACTCGTCACCCAACCAAAAATCACTTGGGTCATCTCCACCGCTACCCGATGAAACTCTGGCTTTAAAGACGCACAGCAATCTTCTAATAGCAAACACTCGTAGCCCAAATCATTTGCTGTGCGTAGTGTTGTATGTACACAACATTCTGTCGTTACCCCCGTCAGTAATAATTTTCGAATTCCTCGCTGTCGTAAAATTAAATCCAAATCTGTTGCTACAAATGCCCCTTTTCCCGGTTTATCCAAGATAATCTCACCGGACACAGGCTGTAGCTCATCTACAAAGTCATGACTCTTGGACCCTCGGGTCAACAATCGCCCCATGGCTCCCTCACTGCCAATTGCCGCATTTTGTTTTTTGGACCGTGCCAGCTTATGGGGTGGACAGTCACTCAGGTCCGGGCGATGGCCCTCACGGGTATGGATAATTGTCACAGGTGTTTGCCGTAATGCTGCCAACAAGGCTTGCAATGGCTGAATCGGTTTCTGAGTCTGACTGACATCAAATCCTTTGCAATCTGCCCAGCCACCGATCGTGCAAAAGTCATTTTGCATATCAATCACCAGCAATGCCGTATGGTCTAAATCTAAGGTTAACGAATACGGTTGAGCTGGAACGACAATTGGAGCGTCCTGTTTCATAGCAAATTTCATAGCAAAAAAAATACCCTGGTCTTACCAGGGTATATGAAGCACGACACGGATGAAAATTGTATTGAGGATTAGCCTGGAACCACCGGAGAGAGAAATGCGGTACCGGCACCACAGACAACTAACCCTGCATAGCGTAGCCATTGTGGCAGCTGAGAAGGTTCGAATTGTTACGTTGAAATATCAGGCACTGCCTTACAGTTCAGCAGCTGAGTCAATTGCGCCTCTAATTCACCGGCCTCAATCACCCCGGATGCAATGACCAGCTTTTCCAATGCCGTCAGCCAACATTGGTAATAGTCCCATTCTGGATCATCTAGCTCGTGGGTAGCTTCCCATTCAGCAATGGTGGCCATTAGTGTTTGACGAAACTCTTCCCATTCATAATGGCCCTGTTTTGAGAGGGCAATGGCCACGCCAAAGGCCATCTTTTCCCAGTCCCGATCAAACTGCAAATGGCCATCTTTTCTGGGTGGGGCCTCCTCGGGAGACCCCATCAGACTAGTGGCGGCAAAGTGTTCAAATTTCGTAAACATAGCCTAAACCTTCACTGTGGCAACACCCATCATGGCTTCCGGCGTCAGTAAATCGGCCAGCTCTGCCTCACTCATGTCCTCGGTACCTTCCGGACGCATGGGCAATACCCACCAGCGAATCTGAGCGCTGGTATCCCAAATCCGAATCTCTACCGAGTCGTCCAACTCCACTCCAAATTCAGACAAGACCACACGAGGTTCACGGGTGACGCGCGCGCGAAATGTGGGATCTTTGAACCAATAGGGGGGCAGTCCTAAGGTGGGCCAGGGGTAGCAAGAGCACAGGGTGCATACAATCACGTTGTGTACCTCTGGCGTGTTCTCCGCAATGCGCATGTGTTCACCCTCTGCCCCAGACATGCCATCTGGGAAGTCCATGGCTTGACAGGCCGCATTGCAGTCGGACACTAATAATTCTTTAAACGCCGGGTCAACCCACGCCCGAGCCACCAGTTTGGCTCCGTTAAAGGGTCCCATTTTGGTTTCAAAATGGCCTAAAATGGTATCGACCGTATTGCTAGTGATAATCCCTTTTTCAATCAAGAGAGATTCCAGCGCTTTTACCTTGGCGGCACTGGCAGTCTCTCGGTCGGGGGGATATCCAAATCCTGGATAGTTAATTGGCATCGTACACTCCATCTTGTTTCTCTTTAAAGGGCTTCTATGTACACTTCAAAAATGTCGTTGTAGTAGACCGATTTGGGATCGATCAAGGATTCATCCCAAATATCTTCTGGTTTAAAGGCCAAACTATAGACAGGCATCGGTGTGCCTAAACCATCTGAGGTGGGAAAGAAGTATGTAAATGTTCCCTCATATACCTTGACTACTTCGGCTACTCGACCCCTGATGTGACCCGGTAGTCGCGTATGGTCTCCTGAAGAAACCGTTTTTATCCTAACCCGATCGCCCACTGCAAATTTGGGTGATGCTGGCGAGGGGCGGAGGGGAGAGTCTCCTTCTGTCAAATATTTCACTACCTGAGCGTCAATGGCTGCCTCCCCCCCATCGGTTAGAGACATCTCCGCTTTTTCACTATCTGATAAAAAGAGAGCCGTTCGCTCA
>CALBPH010000146.1 GCA_937899365.1 uncultured Leptolyngbya sp. | reverse complement strand
AACATAAAGCGATAAAAAGTTTATCGTTTAGTCAAGATTATAAAAAGATAAAAACTAAGGCTTGAGTGTAAACATCAAAGTCTTTACCCTCAAGCCTTATCTCATTTTTCAACAGGATTTACACCTCACATATCAAATTTTTAAAGCCGCAGGTTAGACGGACCCCATCGGCGATAGGTTAGACAGCAACGGTCATCTTAAACACCAATCGCTCATTCTCCACATCCACAACAACGGTGTCCCCCCCTTTGTAATCGCCCCGGAGAATACCCTTCGCAATCGTTGTTTCCAACTCTCGCTGGATCGCACGCTTCAGTGGTCTGGCTCCATACACCGGGTCGTAACCCACATCTGCCAAGAAGTCTAAGGCTGATTCCGACAAGGACAATCCAATCTTCTGATCGGCCAGCCGTTTCTCTAGCGCCTGTGCTTGAAGTTTAACAATCTCTCGTAGCTGAGACTTCTGCAAACTGTGGAAGATAATCATCTCATCCACGCGGTTGAGAAACTCGGGTCGGAAGTTGGAGCGAAGGGACTCCATCACCCGCGATCGCATCTCCTCATAACGGCTATCGTCACCCGCGACATCCAAGATGTACTGGGAACCAATATTACTCGTCATGATGATCACAGAGTTCTTAAAGTCCACCGTGCGTCCTTGAGAATCTGTAACTCGCCCATCGTCGAGAATTTGCAACATAATGTTGAACACATCTGGGTGAGCTTTCTCAATCTCATCAAAGAGGATGACCGAATAGGGTCGTCGCCTCAGGGCTTCAGTCAACTGCCCCCCCTCGTCATATCCCACATATCCCGGAGGCGCACCAATCAGCCGAGAAACCGCATGTTTCTCCATGTACTCCGACATATCGATACGAACGATTGCTTCTTCCGTATCAAATAGGTAGCTGGCTAACGCTTTAGCCAGTTCGGTTTTACCGACACCGGTAGGGCCCAGGAAAATAAAGCTAGCCGTAGGCCGATTGGGATCTGCCAACCCAGCTCTCGACCGCTGGATTGCATCTGCCACAGCGGTGACGGCTTCGTCCTGGCCAATAACTCGCTGATGCAGTTCATCTTCCAGGTGCAGAAGCTTGGCCATTTCCGACTGCACCAGCTTGCTAATGGGAATACCGGTCCACTTTGAAATAATCTCAGCAATATCCGCCTCAGTGACCTCTTCTCGCAGCAGCGTATGGCCACTAGCTTGAGATTCGGCCAGTTTATTTTCTGCTTGGGAGACGTTTTCTTGAAGTTCCGTCAGTTTGCCGTACTTGAGCTCAGCAGCTCGGTTGTAATCGTAGTCACGCTCCGCCTGGGCAATTTCGATATTGACGCGATCAATCTCTTCTTTAATCACCTGGATTTGATCAATGCCATCTTTTTCTGACTGCCACTGGGCGTTAAGGGTGCTCTGCTCTTCTTTGAGATTAGCTAGCTCCCGCTCTAGGCGATCCAAACGCTCCAAAGACCCTGCATTCGTTTCATTCTTCAGCGAGAGACGTTCCATCTCTAGCTGCAAAATTTTACGGTCGACTTCATCTAGCTCCTCTGGCTTAGAAGTAATCTCCATTTTCAGCTTAGCGGCGGCTTCATCCACCAAGTCAATGGCCTTGTCGGGTAAAAACCGATCGCTAATGTAGCGAGTGGATAGCGTCGCCGCCGCCACCAGGGCATTGTCAGCAATGGTGACACCGTGGTGCAGCTCATAGCGTTCCTTTAAACCCCGCAGGATGGAAATGGTATCGGGAACCGTAGGCTGATCAATATAGACATGCTGAAAACGACGCTCTAAGGCCGCATCTTTTTCGATTTATTGGCGATATTCGTCTAGGGTGGTGGCGCCGATGCAGCGCAGCTCACCACGGGCCAGCATAGGCTTAAGCAGGTTGCCTGCATCCATGGCCCCTTGGGTGGCTCCAGCACCGACAACGGTATGAATTTCATCGATAAACAGCACAATCTGGCCCTGGGAATCGGTGACTTCTTTGAGCACCGCTTTTAGCCGTTCTTCAAATTCACCCCGATATTTTGAACCGGCAATCAGAGCACCCATATCTAGGGCGATGAGTTTGCGATCGCGCAGCGACTGAGGCACATCATTATTGATAATCCGCTGGGCCATACCCTCAGCAATCGCCGTTTTACCCACACCGGGCTCACCGATGAGCACCGGATTATTCTTTGTCCGTCGGGACAAAATCTGAATCGTGCGACGGATTTCGTCATCGCGACCGATCACTGGGTCGAGCCGTCCCTCACGGGCATACTCAGTCAAATCACGGCCATACTTCTCTAGCGCTTCGTATTTACCTTCAGGGTTTTGGTCCGTCACCTTTTGATGGCCTCGTACTTGTTCTACAGCAGTTCTGAGCTGCTTGGCACCGATCGTTGCCTCCCGCAGCAGGGATTTACCAAAGCGCGCATCCTCTGGGTAGCCCAGCACCAGATGCTCGATGGAAATGTAATCGTCTTCAAACTCTTTGCGAAACGCTTCGGCGCGATCTAGCAGCATATTTAGCGAACGCCCTAAATATACGGTGTCACTCTGCCCTTTTACTTGGGGCTGTTTACGCAAAAATGCTTCGGTGGCGCTGCGCAGGTCCCCAACGGAGGCACCAGCCTTCTGCAAAATCCGACTCGCCAACCCATCATCATCTAGCAAGGCCAGCATCAGATGCTCAGTTTCAATCTGCTGATGCTGCCACTGTTTTGCCAGATCGGTGGTGGTTGCGATCGCAGCCCAGGCCCGTTCCGTAAACTGATTTGGATTTGATGGTTGCATTAGCCAAGCCTCTGATGCATGTGCGCCTGTTTGCATTCTAGGCAAAGACATCGGCCTAGGATGATCGGTGTTCCCCCTACGAGGAGGTGGGTATTGCCGCCCAACCCGTTAGTTTTCAGCTAAAAGCTATCAATAACAACAGCTATGGTCGGCGCCGACTGACGTTTGCGGTACCTTTTCCTTAAACATGTGAATTCAGCAATTTGCCATAGGTCACGACAAATAGCGTCACTGTGTCCGTAGCAGCTAATAGAAATCGGGTATGTTACAAATAGGTGCTGAGGGGTAGAAACACAGATTTCTGAGATTCTTAGTGGATATGCCGATAGAAATCTGTATTTTGAAAAGATGTTTGTTGACTAGCTAGACGTTTTGCCAAACCTTCCCCAACGAGAGACTGGGCCGCTGCATTCTGCGCTGCGTCAGACGCTATATTCCACCTACTGCGAGCAGCAACCGCTGCGCCGAATCTCGCGCACGTTCTCACCGCTCGAATTTCTTCGTTTTTTAAGCTACATCAACCTCCACACCGTCAAAGCGGTGATCCGAGCTACGCTACAGCGCCGGTTGCCCAGTTTAGCCTCAGAAATGGCCTACAACGCCATGCTAGGTCTTTTTCCTGGCATTCTGGCCATGCTGACGGCCATTGGTTTGGTCAAATCTTTAGAAAATACATTTAACCGGCTGGCCATGAGCCTCAGTGAGATTGCTCCGGGGGCCGTCAATGACCTGATCCAAAACTTTGCCGAAGAAGTCAGCGATGGGGAAAACAAGGGACTATTTTCCGTCAGCTTTGTTATTGCCCTATGGGCTTCCTCCGGGGCCATTAGCGCCGCCATGCGTGCCCTAGATGAAATCCATCAGATCCCACCTGAGCAGCGTCGCCCCTTTTGGAAAGCTCGGCTGCTATCTATTGGTCTCACCATTGGCACAATTTTGCTGCTCATGACCGCCTCCTATCTGGTGTTTATCAGTGACGGCGTTATCCAGCTCCTGGCGCAGCAAAGCGGTGAAACCATCAGACAGTGGGTGCTGACCATTTGGCGACTGCTGACGTGGCCCTTAGCCCTAGGGATTGTGTCGTCTGCGTTTGCCTTTGTCTATCGCTTTGGTCCCAGCCGCTGGACCCGTGGCAAACCCCTCATGCCAGGGGCCGCCCTCGCAGCCCTATCCTGGGCACTATTGTCGGCATCTTTCCGTATGTACGTCGCCCAGTTTGGCAATTACAACAAGGTTTACGGTGCCATTGGTACCGTCATCATTTTGCTGCTATGGCTATTTCTCACCTCATTGGTCATGCTCATTGGCGACCAGCTCAATGTCATCGTCGGAGAACTGATGATCCACAGCCCGCGTATGCCCCTGGTCAGACACAGATGGCAAGGCCAACAGCAGGACTATCGCAACTCCAGTCAGCTGCCTAGCTTGGATAAATCGACGATTAACAAGGACCGACATCGATAGCGCCATTGATAACGCAAACCCCGAAACCCCGAAGGGGCGATCCAAGGAACGCCCCTACGGGGGTTCGGGGGTTGCCTACGTATTTTTGATTCCGAGGCCAGAATCTCCACCGTATC
>CALBPH010000145.1 GCA_937899365.1 uncultured Leptolyngbya sp. | reverse complement strand
AGTAAATGTAACACCAGTCTTAATGCTGTACGCTTACCTATCCCAGGCAAATTTGACTGAGGCTTACTTTGGCCATGCCAATTTGGCAAAGGCAAATTTAGCTGACAGTGTGATCCGTCAGGCCTATTTTGGGCAGGCGGATGTGAAAGAAGCTGACTTTAGCAGCGTTAATCATTTGGGACCGATGCAGCTCAGACTGGCGCGCAATTTTGAGCTAGCAATTTTGACGGCAAAGGCCCCATCGCCCACACCATTGGCCTAGAAAAAGTGAGCCACCCAGCAGAAACCAGGGCCCCCACAGGGGACAACAGCTGGTGCTTTAAACCGTGACCGATGAAGGATAGCGGACTCCCACCTCCTCTAAACGCTGGATTGCCTCATTGAGACGGTCTTCTTCCGCAATCAGGCTGACGCGCACATAGCCTTCGCCACCTTCGCCAAAGGCACTGCCTGGAGTCATGACAACACCAGTTTTTTGCAAGACATACAAGGCAAAATCAGCGGCGGTCATTTCAGGGGGGCAGGGGACCCACAGATACATGGTTGCTTTGGTCTTAGGGACATCCCAACCAAGCCCCGCCAGACCTGAAATCAGACAGTCGCGACGGGTGCGGTAGCGATGGCGCACTTCTTCAAGATAGGAGTCGGGCAGGTTTAGGGCCGTTTCTGCAGCGGTTTGGATAGCGGAGAAAATGCCGTAGTCGAGGTTTGTTTTTAAGGTACGCAGCCCCTGGATAATATGGCGGTTACCGACCACAAAGCCCACTCGCCAACCGGCCATGTTGTAGGTTTTGGATAGGGTGTGGAACTCGACGCTGATTTCTTTGGCCCCTGGAATTTCTAGAACACTGGTGGGCTGATAACCGTCAAAGGCCAACTCGGCGTAGCACAGGTCATGGACAAGCATGATTTCGTAATGCTTGGCAAAGGCGACGATCTCTTCAAAGAAGGCGCGGGGAGCGGTTGCCCCGGTGGGGTTGTTGGGATAGTTAAAGTACAGAACTTTGGCCCGACGGGCGACATCTTCTGGAATGGTGGAGATGTCAATCAGCCAATCGTTTTCGGCTGTCAGCATCAGGGGATGGATGTGGGCAGTTGCGATCGCAGGTCCCCGAAAGTGAGCCGGATAAGACGGCGTCGGCACCAGCACCGTATCACCGGGATCTAAATAGGCCAGGGCCAGATGGGTCAGCCCTTCTTTGGACCCCAATAGGGGCAGCGCTTCGCCTTCAGGAGCGAGGCTGACCCCATAGCGACGGTGATACCAATCGGTAATAGCATGGCGAAAGCTGGCGGTACCTTCAAAGGGAGGATAGCCGTGTTGACTAGGATCGGCCAGGGCTTTTTGGGCAGCCTCCACCACCGGGGCGGGGGTGGGACCACCGGGATTTCCCATCCCCAGATCAATCAGGTCAAGGCCCTGAGCTCGGGCATTTGCCTTTAGCTCATCTAGACGGGCAAAAGCATAGGGGGGTAGCTGCTCCAGTCGCTGTGCTTTTTTCATCCAAGCTGGGGTCATACCTTACCTCCTGATGACGGGTGTGACGGTGATTTAGGGATTGCTAGGTTGGGTACGGACGAGTCGGCCCGCTGACAGGGAGCCGTGGTGGACACCATCGCCGCCATTACCTGCTGAGAACTCACCTCAAAGGGCAAATGGTGAATGTCTGAACCTGACTGACAGGCAAACTCAGCCGCCTGCCGTAGATCGGTTAAAGACATCTCTGCTAAGCCCAGATCGCTGAGGGTCATGGGCAAACCAATTTGGCCATAAAACTGGAGTAACTGCTGACGTGCCGTTGCGGCTAGAGAGTTACCCAACTCCATTTCCTCTAAGCGCAGTTGAACTAAGATACCATAGGCAACTTTTTCGCCATGGAGCATACTGTGGCTAGCTGGGATTTGAGTCAGGCCATTGTGGACAGCATGGGCGGCCACGGTGCGGCATTGTGCCCCCCCCATGCCACCAATCACCCCGGCCATCAGCACCGAGGCATCAACGACTTCGCGCCAGTCGTCCCCACCTGGGTTTTCTAGGGCAGCCGCTGATTTTTGAAAGAGAATATCCCGCAACACCCTGGCCTGCTGCACTGCACCAATAATCAGGGTTTGGGACGAATGGCCGCTGCTGACGGAAGCTTCGTACCACTTTGCGATCGCATCCCCAATCCCAGCCACCAATGTCCGCTTAGGAGCCGTGGCCACCAGGTCATAGTCCAGCAACAACAAATCCGGACAGACGGGCAGCCCCACATCGTAACGAAAGGCCCCGCGCTGAGAATACACATTAGATAATGCGGTCCAAGCTGCACAGGTAGCCGCCGATGTGGGAATAGTGACAACAGGCAGCTGGGTTTGGTGGGCCAACAACTTAGCCGTATCCAGAGCCTTGCCACCGCCCACACCAATAATCAGGTCAGCCCGGTGCTCATCCACCACCCGACGTAGCTGGGTTAGGGAGGTTTCACAGCATTCGTTCTGATAGGAAGCTTTGGCTATTTTGAGCTG
>CALBPH010000144.1 GCA_937899365.1 uncultured Leptolyngbya sp. | reverse complement strand
CGCCGCAGCTTGCCACAGGTGTTGCCACCTAAAGTGCTCTGAGATACGGTGTCTCTCAACACCTAAATAGACACAGTAGACTGTTCTTTCTTTGAGTAAATGTTCTTCAGGTGTTTCTTGACGGTGTTCTCAGAGATGTAAAGCGACGCAGCGATTTTTTTGTAACTGTGCCCCATGCGCTTTAGACACCACACGTCTGTTTCACGCGTCGTTAGTCCATAGCGCTGAGCCTCTTGGTTAGCAAGGTCGGTAAGGGATTGCTGACGATTTTCTAACGTAATGAGAAAACAATCGCTGGACTGGTTGATATTGTTGTCCCAGTCAAACCATTGCGCTCTCATGTGGACAGTGCCATGGTTAGTGGAGATTTCATCCTCTAGAACAAGGGTATAACCGGCAGGAAAGAGACCTGGGCGTTCTTCCTGGTTTTCCATTAGTGTTTGGCATGAATGCCAAAGGGTTTCGGGAACCATTTTAGGCGAGGTCCAAGGCATATCCTCAAGCAGAGCCTGGGCACGTCTGTTCTTATGTAAGATGGTGCCGTTTTGGGCAACAATGACAAGACCGACGGTAAAGCTTTCAATGGCGGCTAGTAGTAGAGTTGTCTGCGGGTCAAACGATTCATTTAAGTCTCTCATCGATGCAGCCTGGGAGGGAGCTATACAGGGAACAAGTTGAGTCTGGCAAGCCATAACTAGCGGGAAGTAATTGGCAAATGGAACGCTAAACTTCGTTGACTGTGCTGGTGACGTTTTGGAGATTCGTATAAAATGCTGAACAAATTAGTGGAAAATACGGATGTCCGTGATGATAGTTACCTCATGACCGGTTTCGGCATCTCCGTACGCATCTGTGACAGTTTGCACAACGTCATAAAACAGCCGGGCCGCTTTATTTGATTGGGCTGAGCGTGTGGCATGCTGTAAGGGCAACGCTTTTGTAGGATTTCGGTGTACGTTTTTACTCAAAAGATATCGTCAGGGCCAGAGCCAACATTAACCCTGGCGCTAACCGCAGAAGAGCGTACCCGCTCTCGATATCGATACAGGGTTTCTAGTGGGATTACGGATAGTGAGCTGTACTTAGAACTGCCCCGAGGAACCGCACTGCGGGATGGGGATTGTTTGGGAGGCGACGACCACGCCCAGGTGCTAAAAATTGTGGCAAAACCTGAGTCGGTCCTGACGGTGCGGGCTGCGGCCACCACTCAGACCGCGTTGCAGCCCCCTTTACAACTTTTGCGGGCTGCTTACCATCTGGGCAATCGCCATGTGGCACTAGAGGTGGGAACCGACTACCTGCGCTTGATCCCAGACCCGGTGCTAGAGTCAATGCTGCACCAACTAGGGGTCACCGTGATTGCAGAGACTAAACCGTTTCAGCCGGAGTCGGGGGCCTATGGCCATCACCATTGACGAACAAGCGCTGCTGAGGCTGCTACAGCTGACGAGTCCGGCGTTGCCCGTGGGGGCCTTTAGCTATTCAGAAGGGTTAGAAACCCTGGTGGTACAAGGCCATCTGAAGGATAGTGCCAGTCTACAAAACTGGCTTTTGCAGGAATTGCGCTATGGGGGGGTACGTTTGGACGTTGCGATCGCAACCCGTGCCCACCAAAACAGCCAAACCCTAGACCGGCTGAGCTATTGGAATCAATGGCTCACCGCCAGCCGCGACACCGCCGAGCTGCGGCAGCAAAGCTGGCAGATGGGTCGTGCCCTGGTGCGCCTGGCCCAAAAGCTGCACCCCGAACTGCAGCCCACTTTTCAAGGGTGCGGGTCCCCTTGCAACTTTGCCGTTGCCTTTGGCATTTTGGCGGCCCACTGGCACATTGACGTCCACACCATGGCCCTGGGCTACCTGCAAAGCTGGGCCGCCAACCTGATCGGAGCCGCCGTCAAACTAGTGCCCCTGGGCCAAACCGATGGGCAGCTCTGTTTGCTACAGCTGATCCCTGAGCTAGGGACAGCGGCAGAGGGCATTGTGCAACTGGCTGACGACGAGCTATATGTAAGCGGCTGGGGTGGTGCGATCGCAAGTATGCACCACGAAACCCTATACACCCGTCTCTTCCGCAGCTGAGCCGTCTAGACCTCGCGCAGCACGTACCCCACACCCCGCACCGTCTGAATCAGGCGCTTTTCATTTTCGCCATCAATTTTGAGCCGCAGATAGCGAATGTACACCTCAATCACATTGGACTCACCCATAAAGTTGTAGCCCCACACATTTTCTAAAATCTGATCGCGGGTGAGCACCTCACGGGGGTGTTCCATCAGATACTTGAGCAGCTCAAACTCCTTCATGGTCAGTTCGATGATGCGACTACCGCGCAGGGCCTGGCGGTTGGAAATATTCAGGGTCAGCTCACCAAATACCAGCTGTTCGACACCGTGCTCGCTGGGCTGCAAATAGGCACTCACCAGCGCCAGAAACTCATCGCTGCGGTAGGGCTTGAGAAAGTAATCATCGGCCCCGGACTCGATGCAGGCCACACGGTCGTCCAAGT
>CALBPH010000143.1 GCA_937899365.1 uncultured Leptolyngbya sp. | reverse complement strand
TCCCGATTGGCAAGGCACTGTCGATGCCGAATCAGTCGCTCCGGGTTGGGTTGAAACGCTGGGTATGAATATTCAAGACTCCTGCTTCAATGACCAATATATAAAAAACTATAGTCTGGGCCGAATTAGTGTGATTTCGGATATTGATGCACTAGACATGAATCCCTGTTATTTGGAGCTGCTGAGATCTGTGCAGGTACGGGCTAATTTAGTGGTGCCTATCGTCCAAGAAAACCACCTTTGGGGGCTACTGATTGCTCATCAGTGTAGGGATTCTCGGCAGTGGACGCCGCAAAATACTCAGCTATTACAGCAAGTGGCTACCCAGCTAGGCATTGCCATTCAGCAGGCAGAGCTATATCAAACCACTCGCCGCGAATTAATAGAGCGTCGCCGTGTCCAGCAGGCACTGCAAGCCAGTGAAGAGCGGTTTCGCTCATTGAGTGCTTTTGCCCCTGTTGGCATTTATCAGACAGATTTAAATGGGCAATGTATCTACACCAATGCCAAATGGCAAGAGATCGCCGGGCTAACTTTAGAAGAGAGCTTGGGAGATAGCTGGGCACAGGCTATCCATCCTGACGACAGGGAGAAAGTCTTTAAGGCGTGGACTCGGTTTGTTGCTGGAGACGGTGACTTTTCTCTAGAATTTCGTTTTTTCAAGGAACCAGAACAGGAAGAACGCTGGGTATTTGGGCGGGCGATCGCAATACAGTCGCCTACCGGTGAAACCATCGGCTATGTGGGCGTCAATGAAGATATCACAGCGCGTAAGCAAGCCGAACACACTATCCGCGAACAGGCGGCCCTGATTGATATTGCCACCGACGCCATTTTTGTTCGTGACTTAGCAGGTCGAATACTGTTCTGGAGCAAGGGAGCATCCCAGATGTATGGTTGGAGCCAGGAAGAAGCGATAGGCCAAACTGTACAGCGGCTCCTTAAAACACAGGCCAACATTGATCCTGAAGTAACCCTATCTACAGCAATTGAACAAGGCTTTTGGAAAGGAGAGCTAACCCATAAGACTCAATCAGGCAAGACTATTTTAGTGGCTAGTCGCTGGACGCTAGTACGCGATGAGACGGGTCGTCCGCAGTCTTTTTTAGAGGTGAACACTGACATCACTGAAAAAAAGCAGCTAGAAGCACAGTTTTATCAGGCTCAACGGCTCGAAAGCTTAGGACAATTAGCTGGGGGCGTCGCCCACGATCTGGGCAATATTTTAACCCCCATATTAGGCATTGCTCAGTTGCTGCGTATCAGCTTAAAAGATCTCAGTGAGCCGACTCAAGAGCAGATAGAGATTTTGGAAAGGAGTGCAAAAAGAGGCGTAACCATGGTTCAACAAATTCTCACCTTCGCTCAGGGTAGCCCCGATGATGGCAGTACTGTTGATGTTACGACCTTACTGCAAGAAGTGATCGATGTGGCCCGACAGGGCATTCCGAACAACATTGAAATCCGCCAGAATATTTTCACAGAGAATCCGTCAAATTCGCTGAACAAAACGGTGCGTGTCAATGCGACGCATTTGCACCAAGTATTTATGAACCTGTGCATCAATGCTCGCGATGCCATGCCCAAAGGAGGTGTCCTAACGCTTTCAGTAGAGAATACGCTGGTCGAGGAAGCGTCCGTTCGCAAATACCTAGATAAATCAGTTGGCCAATGCTGCGTTGGACACTATGTAACCATTACCGTTGCGGATACTGGTGTTGGGATTAAGCCTGCATTACGCGATCGTATTTTCGATCCCTTTTTCACGACAAAAGGCCCAGATGAAGGAACTGGCCTGGGATTGGCCACCGTTATTGGTATTGTGAAAAACGCAGGTGGCTTTTTACAAGTATTCAGCGAAGTGAGCCAGGGCACAAAAATCAAAGTGCACTTTCCTGTTGTTGAAAACTGACCTGTTTAGGCTGATCTTGCTGGTTGCTCAGAGCCCCTCGATATTCGCACAGCGTTTTTGAATCAGTCAGTTGAAGTCGCGGCCCTACGGCCTCAGTTTCCAAATTATCTAAGGATTGGCGATCGCTCAGACGGCCAGTTGAGGCTGTGATTGTTTAATGGACTGCTTTGCAGACGTTAACGATGCTGCCATAGCCTCTGCAACCACCATCGCCGACGTCACCGCCCCTTCATGCAGACCATCGCTAAGTTAAGCGCCCACATGGTAGGCGTTGTTTTCCCCATTAGCAGCAATCACCTCTTCT
>CALBPH010000142.1 GCA_937899365.1 uncultured Leptolyngbya sp. | reverse complement strand
AAAGTGGCTGAAGTGATGGACCCACTCCGACCCTAAAGGGGCGCAGAAGTGGGTCTCACTCTGTCATACCAGTCGCCGTAATACCAGTCGCCGTAATAGTACCAGTAGCCGAACTATCTCTAGGCAGTGACAGCCTCTTCATATTTTTCAACAATATGGACGCTGTGGTGGAAGCCCGTTTTCTCAATGGTACCGAGAACCAACTCTTGGGGTGCAACGACGTAAATCTCTACGTCCTGACCCATTTTTTGCTTGGCAAAAATCAAGACGCGGAGTCCGGCACTGGCCATATAATCGAGTTCTGCCATGTCGAGAACGAGATGATTGGGCGAGGTCGCAGCAGCGGCTTCTACTTGAGATTTAAAGTCAGCGGCAGTGCTGGCATCTAGATCGCCTGCAAGCTTAATGATGGCATTGTTATCACGGGATTCGAGAGTAGCAGTAAATGACATAGGGTTATATGGGGTAAACGTGTGGGTAAATGAATGAAAGGTTAGAGCGTTATCGACCGACTAAAATCACAATGGATCGATCGCGTAGCAACAAGCCTTTTTGATCGTCTAATGCGGGTTCTTGATCCAAGCCGAATTGGGTGTCCTCTTCGGCACCGGTGTTGGCGGACAAATACCATTGCTGGCCAGGGGGTAGGCCAGGCAGATCAAACCATTGGGTTTGCCAGTGCATATTCATCGCGACATAGACAAAATCGTCTTTAACGCGACCACTCTTGGCATGGCTGCCACAGAGCATAAAGGCTAAGCATTTGCTGCTATCTTGCCAATCGGCATTCCAGGCTTGGGTGCCGTGCCAGGTGATATCGGCATAGCCGCTACCCATGTAGTCACGGTTTTGGAAGTGCTGATCGGGGCGAAGGACAGGGTGGGCTAGGCGAAAGTTAATGCAGTGCTTGGCAAACTGAAAGAGACTTTGATTGGCCTTGAGCAAATCCCAGTCGAGCCAGTTGAGTTCATTGTCGTGGCAGTAGGTGTTGTTATTCCCATTTTTGCTACGACCCATTTCGTCACCCATGAGTAGCATGGGGACGCCTTGGGACACCATCAGAAGGGCGATCGCATTTTTCATTTGGCGCGATCGCAACGCATTAATGCTCGGATCTTCAGTCCAGCCTTCCGCGCCACAATTCCAGCTATTGCTGTCATTGTCCCCATCATTGTTCCCTTCGCCGTTAGCCTCATTGTGTTTGTCGTTAAAGGAGACCAAATCAGCTAGAGTAAAGCCATCGTGGGCCGTGATGAAATTGATCGAGGTGGCGGGAACCCGGCCTGCTGCCGCATAGAGATCGGGGGATCCTTGTAAACGCTGAGCCATCTCTCCAATGGTGCCTTCGTCCCCTTTGAGGAATTGACGCACGCAGTCGCGGAACTTGCCATTCCACTCCGCCCAGCGGCCATAGGCGGGGAAAGAGCCCACCTGATAGAGTCCGCCAGCATCCCAAGCTTCGGCAATCAGCTTGCACTTGGCCAAAATAGGATCGAAGGCCAACGTTTCGAGCAAAGGCGGATTGGCCAGTGGTGCCCCCCAAGGGTCGCGCCCTAGAATGGCGGCCAAGTCGAAACGGAAGCCATCAATGTGGTATTCCGCCGCCCAATAGCGCAAGCAGTCCAGCACAAAGTTGCGGACGATAGGATTGTTGCAGTTTAGGGTATTGCCGCAGCCACTGAAGTTGTAGTAGTAGCCTTCGGGCGTGAGCATGTAGTAGGTTTTGTTATCCAGCCCGCGAAAAGAGATCGTTGGCCCGCGCTCGTTGCCTTCGGCAGTATGGTTAAACACCACGTCGAGAATAACTTCAATGCCGTTGCTATGAAGCTCTTTAACCAGGGTCTTAAGCTCATCGACTTGCATGCCAAAGCGACCGGTTGCCGCGTAGCCAGCTTTGGGCGCAAAGAAGCTTACGGTGCTATAGCCCCAATAGTTATAGAGGGTCTCTCCTGTGTCTGGGTTGGGCCGAGAGTTTTCAAACTCATCGAATTCAAACACGGGCATCAGCTCAACGGCATTGACCCCTAGTTCTTTGAGGTAGGGAATTTTATCGCGGAGACCCGCAAAGGTGCCCCGATGGTTTTCTTTAATCCCCGAAGAGGCATCGCGGGTGAAACTGCGCACGTGCATTTCATAGATCACCAGATCTTCGTGGGGAATTTCGAGCGGGCGATCGCTCTCCCAGTCAAAATCGTCGAGGATGATTTGAGAGCGGTGCTGCTGGGGATTGTTCCAGTCGGGAGCGGTCCCCCAGACTTCTCGTCCGCCCAGTGATTTGGCATAGGGATCGGCCAGCACCTTGCTAGCATCGAACCACTCTCCTGCCTCTGGGTTATAGGGGCCATCCATGCGGTAACCGTATTCAATGCTCTCAGGATCGAGATCGAAGACCACCATGGCAAAAACATTGCCCGTGCGAAACTCTTCAGGAAAAGGAATTTCTGCAAAGGGCTCTGTTTCGTGTCGCTTAAAGAGCACTAAGGTGCAGCTAGTGGCACCACTGGAGAAAACTGAAAAATTGACACCACCCGGCACGAGGGTTGCCCCGTAGGGAAAGGGGCGGCCTCGCCGAAGTTTAAACCCGGCTTGGGTTTGAGTGGGCCTTGAGTCAATGCGTTCCATGATCATGGTGAGTTTCTCCTAGCAGGGCACGGGGTTTTGCAGCTGGGCGAGACCGGCTTCACGGGTCTCACAAATGGTGAAAAAGTCGAGAAATCCGGTCACTGACATCGTGTCCTGGAGTTCTTCGGAGAGGCCAACAAGGACAAAAGGAATCTTTTTGGCGGTGACCTGACGGTAAATAGAGAGCAGTACCCGCAGTCCAGCACTGGACATGTAGGCAACATGGGTGAGATCGAGCAATACGGGGGAGCCTTCTTGGGCGGCGGGAAGAATTTCTTGTTGGGCAGTGGGTGCGGTACTGGCGTCAATATCGCCACTGACCTCAATAATTTTTAGGGTATCGACGGTGCTGATGTTGATTTCCATAGGTTGGCGTGAGTAAACAATTAATCGGTGATGAAATATAGACTTGAGGCTCCGGTTCCCCTTACGCTGCGCTTTGAGCGCATGCCCCTTGGGCTTTAGGGAAACCGTCAGAGAGAGATTCTCGATGAGTGGCTACATCCCCGAGCCCCCTCCGTTGGAGCCCCTTGGTAAGGGATTCCAACGGAGGTTGAGAGCACATTGTGATGTTTCTGGGTGACGTTTCTGGATTAACCAACCGCCTCCAATCGAACTTTCACTTTCACAGCTTCGTCGGTCTCAGGGAGTGAAACAGTGAGTGCGTCAGCATCAAAGTTGTCGTAAGCTTTACCATCAATTTCAACAGAACCAATCTTCACGCTGCCAGGGGGCAAAATATCAGGCGAGACCCGCAAAATGCCATCGGCAAAGCCGTTGGGCTGGGGCTTAAAGTAAAAGTCCATGGGCTGCTTTTTCACCAACAAGTTGGTATAGACCGCTGCCAAGTAGCAGAGCTCTGTGGAGTGATAGCCACTCATGGAGTGAGAGCCTTTACCGCGCTCGTTACCACCTGCTAGGTAAGGGAGACCGTTGGCAAGAACGTTGAAATACACCCCACCATCTGAGGTATCTAAGAACCAAGCATTGTAGAAAGCAGACGCTTCTCGGGCATGGCGCAGATAGTCAAATTTCTCGTCGCCCAGGCAACCCGATAGGATGAGATAGGCCAAAATTGCCTGCTCTTGCTGCCACCAAGCCTTGCGGTCATGCCAAACAACCCGATGGAAGTCCTGACCTAGGGCTGTTTTCCGTTCAACCACGTCGTACCAGCCGCCGCGCTGCTGGTCACTGCCGACCAGCGGCATGGTTTGAGCGAGTTTTTCTGCCAAGGAGACATACTTGTCCTTGGGCTTGAGGCTCTGCATGCGCATGAGGTTCCAAGCGATCTTAAGGTTGTGACCGACCACCGCGCGGTTTTGTTGCCAGCCCCAGGTCTGATCCTTAGACCAGTCTTCAAAGAAGCGCTCTTGAACAAAAGGACTCTCGTCAAAGTCAGGCATACGCTGCTCAATCGTGTCGAAGGTGTACTCCAACATATCGGCATACTCTTGACGACCTGTGGCTAGGAATAGATTCACCAAGTAGGCGGGTGCATGGTCGCCGACGGAGTTCCAGTTTTTGGTGCCTTTGTTAGCACCTAAGGACTCACTACGAGGATCTAGCATGACCGGCTCTAGGTGAGAGAAGTAGCCACCGTTCTCGCTTTTATCGAGGAAGAATTTATCAAACAGCTTGATCGTTTGTTCCGCGTCGTTGAGGATGCGAGGATCGCCCGTAACTCGGTAGGTTTGGGTGGGACCTGCCAGAGCGTAGATTTGCTCGTAGGCGGGGATAGCATCGTAGTCATCGCCAAACTCAGAGGCAAAGATTTTTTGTTCGCGATCGCCCTCTACATCAATGCCGTGGTACCAGTATAAGATGACCTCATCTTGGTCCACAAACCGCATGAGCTCGCGCAGGTACTCAGTGCCTTTTACAGCGGCTTCTATAAATCGTTCTTCGCCTGTCTTCATTTAGGCGGTGGCAAAGCCATACACCAGGCGAGAGATAGTGTCTGTCTCTTGACGATAATTTGTGGTGGATTTTACCCCAGAGAGACTGATGTTTGTCCGGTAGTTACGATAGTCAATCTTGCCATCGCCAAACTGTGCTTTTAAATAGAAATTGGCCAAAGACTTCACCTGGTCAATCCACCAGTTTTGCTTTTCAAAACAGAAGTCTTCTTCGCCACGACCGACAAAGACAATTTGCTTCGCTTCAAACTTAGGCGAGTCAGGATAGGCAACGCCGTAGACAAAAAGTTGGCGGCCGGGCGTCAGCATGAATCGCATGCTGCTGGTGGCATCAGGGTAGGCTTCATCCAGGTTTTGGATGAGCTTGGCAAACGTCATATCACCGAGGAGGATGTCATACTCTCGGCCATCGGAGGTTTTGAGACCGAAAACATCAAATTCGGCATCAAATCGGGTGACGTAACCGGCAATCAGATCGGAAGCAGGAAAAGCGGGTGGTTGCATAGCAATACTGGAGAGTTGAGTAGAAAGAGGGTTGAGTAGGGGAGAGAATGATGAGCGCCCTAGGCTGCGAGTTGAGGCGGGTTTTCCTGATCTACAAAGCCTTCACTAAGCTCGATAATACGTCCGTCAGGATCTGCAATCCACGCGGTTTTCCAACCAGGAATGTAGTCGTCAAAGTTCAAGGGACCCAGGGTGACGTTGGCAACATCGGCCAGTTCTGCCAGTTTGACATCGACGCTAGCAACCTTAAAGGCTAGGTGACGAACGCCAGGGTATTGAGGTCCATCGTTGGTAGCGGCTGGCACAGGAGACTCTTCTGTTGCTTGAAACAGCTCTAGGTAAAAGGCACTGTCGCCCATTTTCAGGAAGACAATTTGAGCGCCATCGGGCAGTTCCGCGACACGGGCACGGCGAAAGCCAAAGTATTGGGTGTAAAACTTTTCGGTTGCGATCGCATCTTTACAGGTAATCGCCACCTGCGAAAAAATTTGCATAACAGTCATGAGCTTATCCCCTAAGCAACAGCGTGAATTTGATAGTGCTTGGCATCAGCCAGCATGGTGATCATTTCTTTGGCAAACAGATGACAGTGGGCTCCACTGCGCCCCGTCACCAGGTCAGCATCATGAACAACATCTTTGTCGGTGTAAATCGCGCCCATGTGTTGGCCGTCGCCGTAGAGGATGTTATGGCAGGTGACTCGGCGACCACGACCCAGCTCTGGAGAAGGAGAGACCAGC
>CALBPH010000141.1 GCA_937899365.1 uncultured Leptolyngbya sp. | reverse complement strand
GGGCAGCCGGGAATCTCAGATTAATGTGGCGTCTGTCTTGAACTGGTTTACGCCCTATATTTCGGTGCTCACCAATGGGTTTACCGTCGGGCCTGAAATGAAACAAAAGTTGGCGGACCACGGCTATCCTCTATATGAAACCCCCGTGACTCGGATTTTGGGAGAAAACCATAAGATGAGCGGGGTGGAGCTAGCGGATGGCACCATTGTGGAGGCCACCACGGGTCTCATCAACATGGGCTCGATTTATCACAATCAGTATCTCAAGGGGATTGAGGGTCTGACTTGGGATGGTGAAAATTTGGTGACTAATAATATGGGCCAAACCACCCATGATCGTATTTTTGCTGTGGGCGATCTCAAGCAGGGGCTAAATCAGGTGACTGTTGCTGTTGCCGATGGCACCCTGGCAGCCACTCAGATTTGGCGATACATTCGCCGTGCTAGCGCCCCCCGTAAGTGGGAGGAAAATCGAGTATCGACACCTGTCTAAACTACTCGTTGGTTTAGTTTAGGTAAGCGAAATCATCATCCGTCTGAAGACCAACCCGGAGAATCGGTCTATGCTGACAGTAGCAACTGCCCTAATGTATTAGGACAGTTGTGAGCTCAGTTGGCTTAGATAAGTAGCTTGGTGCACAACGTTTGTGTTAACTAACTGGGCCAAAACGATAAAGGCCTGCCTGTTTATTCGCTTATGCCGTGGATCCGTATTGCTAGTGGTGGAGTTGCGATCGCAATTGCCCTATTGATGATTATCTTAGGGGGATGGTACTTCACCATTGGCTTCGGCATTATCGTCTATCTAGGCCAGCTAGAAGTCTTTGCCCTCACCAAGGCTAAGGGCATTAACGCCGCCGTCAAAACCACCCTGATCGTCAGCCAGGTATTGCTGATATCGGCCCACATTGCTCCGCCGCTCACCGATGCGATCCTTTCCCTGGCGGGCACCTGCATTTGCTTTTACGTTCTATTTCAGCCCAAATTTGCCACGATTGCTGATGTGGCCGCCTCGATCTTGGGGCTCTTTTATGGTGGCTACCTGCCCAGCTACTGGATTCGTCTGCGGGACTGGCAAAGTGACATCACCAGCCTACCCCTGGGCGGCTATTGGCCCACCGATTGGAGTTTAGATAGCTTGCCCATCGGTCTGGTCCATACCCTAGTGGCCTTTGCCTGTATCTGGGCGGCCGATATTGGTGCCTATGTGGCCGGACGGACCTTTGGTCGCACTCCCCTAACAAACATCAGCCCCAAGAAAACCGTTGAGGGTGCCCTGTGCGGCATCAGCGGCAGCCTGATGGTGGGCTGTAGCGGCGCCTGGCTCATGCAATGGCCCCTGTGGTGGCTGACCGGTTCCGCCTTTGGCACCATTATTGGGGTCTCTAGCCTGCTGGGTGACCTGACCGAATCCCTCATGAAGCGCGACGCTGGCGTTAAGGATTCAGGCACCCTGATTCCCGGCCATGGCGGCATTTTAGATCGCACCGATAGCTATATTTTTACCGCCCCGTTGGTGTTTTACTTCATCACCATGCTGCTGCCCATCTTGCCGGGGAGCTGGCCAGGAAATTAGGGCTGTACCATGATGCGACACTGGCAAATCAACTGATTATTCTCTATGACTAGGGACTGCAAATCAGTCTGCTCGCCTAGATTCCAACCAAAGCCCCTCAGGGCTGCGCTCGGCACCAGCTGACCAGAGGGTAAACGCCATTGGGCGGTGGCCAGCCGGAGGATATGACCCTGGTCAACGTCGATGCTGCCTTGCAAACAGATGTCTGATTGGTCTGGCCGGAGCAACGTTAGGGCTAAATCGGTGCCAACGGTTTGCAGGTTGGACCGATACTGGGCCATGTCCTGCAACGTCAGCGAATCAGGACCATAGTGGGTGGCGATTTCTGCGGCAACATTATCTTTTGCTAATAACGTTTGCCAAAAGTCCAGCAGACCGTCCGCTAACACTGATGCATTAGCAGAGGCAGCTAAATCATCCCCATCTAAAATCACCTGCCCTTCAATCGGAAATGCCTGCTTTAACCGCAGGGGTTTACCTCGTAAAACCTGCCCAATATTGATCTCGATATTACTGGCTTGTGCGGAGATATCCGTCAGCCGGACGCCCTGGTAAATCGCTTGTTGGGCCGCTAGGGCAAGACCAGGAATCTGACCTGACAGCACCTGTCGGTCAGTGGCCTGGATGTCAAACGTCAAATCCCCAATTTCATCGAGCTGTGTTTGTAGCCAAAACTTGACCGCAACCGGCAGTATCCGGCTGATCAAACGACTGCCCTTTGGCTTGGATGGGGATTGGGTCATGGCCTCTGCTCAGCATGTACAGCCCCAATCATTGCATACCCCATGGCGGGTGAGATCTGCCATAGGGCAGGGATGCGATCGCACCCGCCGAGCCCTACCCTATGGCATCCATAGACAGACGATCCCATTAAGTCATGAATTCATGACTTAATTTAAGTGACAAAATGACTTGATTTGATTTTTGGTCATGAATTCATGACCAAAAATTTTCTGAATGCACTGAAAACTCGATGGCGAAAAGTTTTTGCGGGGATCATTGGGCTTGATCCCCGTGACTTTTGTTGGCATGATGAATCTTGAAAGCGATCCCCAGCGGGTGATTTAGCTGTCTGTCCTGCAGTGCTGGTAAATAAGGGTATGGTCATGGGTAACGGTTCAAGAATTCCACTAGAAGATATGACACTGCGTCAGCTACGCCTCGTAGCGAGTGAGTATGAGGTATCTCGCTACAGCCGCATGCGTAAGGTTGAGTTGGTTGATGCAATTCGTGCGGCTAAGGCTGCTCGAGATGCTGGTAAGGTCGCTCCTGCCGCTTCCGCCACTCCCGCCACAGTTGCCGCTACGTCTGAATCGGCTACTGTACCGGCTGTTGAAGTGACCGGTGGTAGCAACAGCGTGATGACAATGGCCGAATTGGCCACTGTGGATGACGGGTTTGGTGATTTGCCCGGTGGCTATGGTGAAAGCCGAATTGTCCTAATGCCCCGCGACCCCCAGTGGGCCTACGCTTATTGGGATATTCCTGGTCCCCACAAGGAAGAAATGCGTCGCCAGGGTGGTGTCCGTCTGGCCATTCGTTTCTACGATGTCACTGACATTGATATCAACGCGGTCAGCCCCCACAGTCTTCAGCAGTTTGAATGTGATGAGATGACACGGGAGTGGTTCTTGCCGATTCCCGTTAGCGATCGCGACTACATGGCTGAAATTGGTTACGTGGCTGCCGACGGTCGTTGGTTGTTGATGGCCCGTTCCACCCCCATCCATATTCCTCCCGTCTATCCTTCCGACTGGATGGACGACCACATTGTCACCGTCAACTGGGATGACGACCTCCGTGGCAAAACCGTCATGACATTGGTACCCCCCAGCAAGAAAGCTGGCATTGCTGGTTTCGACGCTGAGGGCAATCCCATATATGACGCCATCTTTGCCCAGGCTAAATCCATGGAAGCTCAGCGCATCGCTGGTTCCCTGTTTGGTTCCATGCACCAAGTGCCTGAGAAATCGGTTAGCTACTTTGTCTTCACATCTGGTGTGGGCATGTGGGCGCTACCGACCACGTCTGGCGTCAACATGTCGGGCGCTGGCTTCTCGGCCTCTGCTCCCCCAATCCGTCCTCGCCAGTTCTGGTTAATTGCCGATGCTGAGCTGATTGTTTACGGTGCCACTGAGCCCGATGCAACGGTTACCATTGGCGATCGCAAAATTGACCTCAAGCCCGATGGCACCTTCCGCTATCAAATGTCCTTCCAGGATGGTTTGATTGACTATCCCATCAAGGCCGTGGCTGTTGACGGTGAGCAAACTCGTTCAATCCACATGAAGTTCACCCGTGAAACCCCCGAGCGTAACACCAACACTAAGGCTGAAGCCGTTGAAGAGTGGTTCGCGTTTTAAGTTGATTAGCGTTGATTAACTAGGCCGGGGCAGTTTGCCCCAGCAAAGTTCAAGCTAATTATCTGAATTCAAACTAGGTTAGGAGGTGTAGAGTTTACACCTCCTTTTTTAATGACCCCCAAAGACATCACTACCTTGCTGAATACGCGCTTTGGCGACGCGTGTGAGGTGAAGCCGCCCGATGCATGGCAGGTAGACACTCCTGATCTACGAGTGCTGGTGCTGCTATCCCAGGATCAAAGCTGGTTACGAATTCTGGTACCCGTAGTCCCCATGGCAGAGGCCCAGCCGTTTATGGCCGAAATCCTAACGGCTAACTTTGACCAAACCCAAATGGTCCGCTACGCCACCCATGAAAATGCGCTATGGGGTGTCTTTCAGCACGATGTGGCCAGCTTGGGAGAGGACCAGTTCTCAGCGGCGATAGAGCAACTCCTATCCATGAAAACAGCAGGGATAGAACCCTTTTTTAATGCGCTCATTGAAACTCGGGTACGCCAGATTGTTTTAGCGGCTAAGTTACAGGGGCAGTCCCTCGAAGCGACGATGCAAACCATCAATCGATTCTATGCCGAAGGCATGATGGGCGATATGCAAGATAGCGGTTACGGTAACCGTGCCCTGGCCGCCTGGCAGCGTCAGCTAGAACGCTTATGGCCAGAGGTCAATCCAGAGGTTAATCCAGAGGCGACTAGCAATGGATAAGCCCATGGATAACCAGTTGTCAGAGGCAGCGGTGTTAACGGTGATTGAGGCCGTCAAAGCAGACTATGCTCGATTTCCCGCCGCCCAAAGCTATGACCTGTATGCCAAAGATGTGTACTTCAAAGACCCGATGAATGAGTTTCGGGGGGTGGCGCGTTATCAACGCATGATCGGCTTTATTCAGCAGTGGTTTCGTCATATTGAGCTAGAGCTACACGGTGTAGAACGACCCCAGACCAATGCTATTACCACGCGATGGACGCTGCATTTTACGGCCCCCACTCCCTGGCACCCCAGAATCTCGATTCCCGGTTGGAGTGAGCTTCAGCTTAATGGTGACGGACTAATTTGTTCCCACGTGGACTATTGGAGCTGTTCGCGGTGGGCCGTACTCAAGCAGTTGTTTCATGGCCCTTAAGACGTCCTTAATGTCAGGCGTCTTCACTAATGGACTGATGTTGTTTGGGCCTGAGTGATGACTATCCTCAAATCAACAGAACGGTTTTCAAACCGGGTTGCTGACTATGTCAAATATCGACCCGACTATCCGTCTGCGCTCATGGACTATTTGGTCGAGTGCTGTGGCTTGAGGGCAGCCCATGTGGTGGCAGATATTGGCTCTGGAACAGGGTTATTGACCCAGGAGTTCCTTAAGTATGGAAACCCGGTTTATGGTGTGGAACCCAATGCGAATATGCGTGCTGCTGCTGCCGATTTTTTGCAGCCCTATGCAAACTTTGAGCCCATTGTTGGTCAGGCAGAGGCCACGACCCTAGCCGCTACTTCTGTCGACTGGATTGTCGCTGGTCAGGCGTTTCATTGGTTTGACCAGCGGGCTGCCCGGTCCGAATTTTTTCGAATTTTGCAGCCGGGGGGGCGGGTGGCCCTAATGTGGAACAGTCGCCAAATGAGCGATCCGTTTCAGCAGGCCTATGAACGGTTTTTGCGCGCCCATGCCCCTGAGTATGGTGTGGTTAGCCAGCAGCGCCCAACGGCAGTCTCCCTGGCTGAATTTTTTGCTCCGGCGGCGATGGAGGTGGCTACCTTTGAGCACCATCAGGTGTTTGATTTTGCTGGATTGCGGGGTCGCCTGTTGTCTTGTTCTTATGCGCCAAACGAAGACGCTGCCAACTATGGGG
>CALBPH010000140.1 GCA_937899365.1 uncultured Leptolyngbya sp. | reverse complement strand
CCGCCTAGAAGCCCAGGCCCGTCAGCTAGACCTCACGCTGCAACGCCTGGAGCAAGCGACAATTACCCCACCGCTACCACCGGCCACACCGCCACCCATTGCAACCCCAACGTATCTAGAACAAAATGCCGCCATCGCCCGTGCCAAAGCCGACGTAGACCAGGCCGAAGCGTTGATAACGGCGAAGCATCAGGAACTAGACTACCTGGGCCAGTTGCCTAACCTCGATCCGCTGGTGATGGAGCATGAAACCGCCAAGCTAGCGGAGCGGCAGCGTGACCACACTGCCGCTGTGCGTGAGTACCAATTAGCCCTGGGTAAACGGTCCACCGCTGAGTATGACCATTCAGTTACCCTGGCCGCTGACGTTAGTAGCCGCAGTCATGCTGTGCTTAGTTACCAACAGCAGTGGGCTAACTATGAACAGCGTTTACGGGACCGTGATTTTCAATTGGCCCAAACGCAGCTTAGGGTTGATGAGGTGGAAAATGCGATCGCAAATTTGGCAGTGGTCAGAAGCCCTTACGCGGGAAGGATTCGGCGTATCAAGTGGCTGGGGCAAGATAGCAGCGGGATGCTTAGTGCTGAAATCACTCTTATGGTGCGGTCCAGCGCTGGCGCTGCCGTGTCTGGAGAGTTCGATGGAATGCCTGGAGATGCTGATGCAACAAGCGATCGCGCAATCGTCGGAGATTGAGGCGATTAACCAACAACTAACCCTTACGGCTGAACGACAGGATTATGCAGAGGCGAGGCAGTGGACGAACTATTTGACGTTGGACCCGGTGCGGTTGGTGCAAAACGTACTTGGCGGTGGCGATGTGCAGCGGGATCGGATTGCGATCGCAACGCTTGAGCTAGAAACAGCGAATCTCGTTCGTCGTCGTGAAGAAGTCGCCGAAGCGTTGACCCGTGACGTAATTGACTTGGTACTGGCCCATGACAAGATCCTGCTACAAGGTCGGTTAATCGGCTCGCAGATAGGAACCCAGGAGCTTCGTCAGGCAATCCAAGAAGCGGAGTATCGTACTGGGCAAAGCAATACGGATGCCATGCTACAGATATGGCAGCGTACCGAGACATTACAGGCTCAGTGTGAGGCCAATCAGGCTGAGAGCTTGCGGGTAATTCGAGAGTTAGAAGTATTAACGGGCGATAGCCGCGAGTTTCAGGGCGTAACGACGAATGCTGGTTCCAGTGTGGCGTGGAAGTTATACACCCCTGGTCCCGCCGTGACGACTGAGGCAGATAGATAAGATATCGAGCACGGATTGACCGAAAATAGAGCAAGTTGACTTGATGTTATGTAGGTAAAACATTTGCTAATGGAGTTTGCCTTCCAAGGTTCAATATGAATCTGAATCTTCGTACTTTCGTGTCGAACGTTGCGCGGTGGTTCTTACCGACTGATCAGACTGAGACGACGCGTAAGATTGCAAACCGCGTGCATCGAAACCGAGCGGTAATATATCGTGATGGTGATGATAAGAGTGACTGGATCGAAGCTGAACGCATTCGTGAGAATGCAGGACATCGATTTTTGTTTTGGCTGCATTGTATAGTCATCTCGATTCAGGTTCGAGGACCTATGCTGGAAGCGATTGGAGCAGTCGTTGGGGCTATTGCAATTCCAGTTATTTTGTTTTGCATATCTCAAAATTATCAAGAGAAATTACAACAACGTGAGTTAGAGAAACTTCAGCAGGCGGCAGTTATGAGTTACCTACAGCAGCTAGCCATGATTGTGTTGGATGGGATAGGTGATTTGCGTGACCCACAGAATGAACAGTTACGTACTCTGACCACTGCAACAACCCTGACGTCGTTGCTTGATACTACTTTAGAAGGTAAAGAAAGAAGTCAGATCATGGGCTTTCTAATACAGATGGGGCTTATTGATCGGGATCTGACTGCCTATGGTCCAACGTTGCCAGACGAGATGATGACAACCTTGAATTTTAGAGGTGTTCATTTGCCGGGAGCTGATCTGAGCTTTACTCAGTTGAGTTTTACTTCTTTGAGTAGAGCTTTTATGTGGGATGCTAATTTACGTGGAGCTGTCCTATGGCACGCCAACTTAAGTGGAGCTAACTTGAGTGATGCCAACTTAAGTGGAGCTAACTTGAGTGCAGCTGACTTGAGTGGAGCTAATCTAGAAAATGCCAATCTAGAAGATGCTTACCTATGCAATACTCAATTACCCAATGGGAGTCAGTTAGATCGCAATCGAGATTGTGAAACTTTGAAACAGCCATATCCAGACCAGTTTTACACTCCGTCATTGGGCAAGCTCAGGACAGACAAGAACTGGAGAGGCTAATTGGCAATGAAGATGTGGCAACGACGGGGCGTAATGCCAATAGTCGCGGTGCTAGGCTTTTGCGGTCTGGGCGTCCTAGCTCAGCATCTACCAGGAGCAACCGTCAAAGCCGTTGATTCAGCCGTTACTAACCTGATGCCAGGGGGCAAGGAGACGAGTCAATACCTTTGGCTAGTTCCCGGCAGCATCTACGACGGCGATACGCTACGTGTCACCGACGGTACGAAAGAAACTAAACTGCGCCTCTGCGGCATTGATGCGCCTGAAATCGACCAGCCTATGGGCGTTGCAGCGCGTGACCACTTACGCGGGCTAGTGGATAAAAGCGAAGGTGGGCAGATCATTGTGGTGCCGGTGGAGAAAGACCGCTACGGGCGAACCGTGGCGGATTTGTTTGTTGCTGTTGGTGAGGAAGAAGAGATTCACCTAAACTCTCAAATGGTGATGGATGGGATGGCTTATCACTATGAGAAGTATTCGAGCAGCTGCCCACAGCCGGAAGTGCTAGCAGTGGCTGAAGAGATTGCTAAGGAGAAAGTGATGGGGGTGTGGGCAAACTCCAACACAGAAAAGCCCTGGGACTATCGCAAACGCAAGCGTGACTGACATGCCTAAAATCTCTGACTGCGATCGCTGCTCTTTCTATGCCCATTCTCCCTACATGGTCTGCGGTGTAAACCCATGCGGCCCAAACGGCAACGAGTGCCCAGACTTTGACGCGACAGCGCCCCGTGAGCCGCTAGAAGGTGGTTACTACGCTGGCGATTGGATACCGCAGCCGTCTACGCAGCAGATCACCGCTGAGCAACGGTTGGCGCTGTTAGACTGGCATCCGTTGTTTACGGGTCGTTGCCCCAACTGCGAAATGCCCATACGTCAGACTACGCCGCCCCGTGTGCATTGGGATTGTGGCGAGTGTGGGTGGGTTGATGATTCTGTTTAGGGGTTGCCATGAAAGTCGTACTAGCGGTGTTGACTACGTTTCAGGTTTTTATGGGGGTTGCGATCGCACAGTCCCCGCAGGAGCAGCCTGAACCCGCTGAATGCGATCCGCATTATTCAGGCGTCTGTTTGCCTGTTTATAGGACGGAGGCTGACGACGTTGATTGTGGTGAAATCAACGATAGGAACTTTACGGTTGTGACGATTGGCGAAGACCCGCATCGGTTAGACGGCGATGAGGATGGGATTGCGTGTGAGTCGCGACGTTGATAGCAATATAGTTAAACGGGTAAATTCTGATGAGGATGATGTCAGTCAGGCTTTATTGGGTTCCGGTAGATGCTTTGCTTAGAACCTTGACTATTGGTAGTCCTTTGCCGAAACCTCCGCCAGAGTCTTATATTATTTGACAGCTGCTTGATTACTCTGAGAATAAAGGTTAGATTTGCGTTTGGCTGGAGGAAATACACACTTCAGGCAAAACCTTGAAAACTGCATGATTTGGTTATGAAGTGTGTAGGTCTTGGTCTGTAAAGCTTGCACACGCCTTAAGATTAATTTTGTACAGTTTTCAGATGGTGTTTGGATTGGCTAAAAGTTCAACTGTGTATTCGTCATCTGAAAGCTTTATGGGGTAAGGTGTCTGAGAAGGTGCCTTTCATCCCTAAAACCCCGCAAGGGGACGGAAACAAAAGAGATAAGAAAAGGCAATACACTATACTTCTACAATGATTACAACCATAAAACCCAGAAAGGGGCCGGAAACTAAAAAAAAAAA
>CALBPH010000139.1 GCA_937899365.1 uncultured Leptolyngbya sp. | reverse complement strand
AACCATCATCTGTCCAGCCTCATCAATAGGCACGGTCCATAAGTTTTCGGTACCTAAACCCAGAATCTGAGCCGCTTTAGCAAAAGAGTAGTGGGCCGCCGCAGAGACGAAGGCAATCAACTGCGGCTCCTTGGCAATGCCTTTGGCTTTGAGGTGCGGAGCGGCACGGTGACGGGCAATTGCCATCGCCATCAGATTGCCATTACTACCTCCAGTTGTGAGCTGACCTAACTTGGCGATAACAGTTTTCTCAATCAGCGTCGCGACTGGGGCAACCTCGTGGGTGTACATTGACGTGTTGGTTGCACTAGTGAGCAGGTCACCCATCAAGCAAGGGGCACTGAAACCGCCCCAGAGCTGGTTAAAGTACTTGGGATGGGCCGTTTTGACGGCATGGGTCAAATAGTCAGCGATATCGATTTCGAGGTCAGCCAGAGGTTTACCCTCGGCGGGCAAGTCAAGCATCAAACGACGTGCCAGCTCAGCGGGCTCCAAACTCTCAGTGACAGAGTGTTCAGCAGTAGAGGCTGCAAAAAAGACTGTGAGCTGCTGAAGCAGCCGCTGATAATCAGAAGATTGAAACATGGGTGCAGCCTAAGAGACGCTCGACAGTTGTTGCATGGTGCTGTCTTATGGTCTGCTGTTGTCTGACAAACATTATCTGACAAGCAAATATCAAAGACCGGCTACAGCGGTTCTTGACACAGCAGTTGGGCAATGTGTACAACACCAAATACGCAACGCTAACTGCACTCTAACCGATCAATCTGTTGGACATTGTTGGAGATAATTCTATTATCCTCAGTTCAAATAGCAGGATTGAAAAAACTGCGGCAGCATCCTGTTACTCTGTTATCCATCGGCATCGTAAGTCGACTATTAAGTCTGAGAAAACTTTGCAATCAAGCCAATGGAAACGCTCAATGTCTTGTTTGTTAACTGCATGCTTGAGTCCTCACCGGAGTTGGGCGAGACGGAGGTGTTATGGAGACTATTGGTAGAGCGCTATCAGGCCGCAGTATGTAACATCGATAAGCTGCGCCCTGTGGATTTTAATATCCTGCCTGGCCATCGCGGTGATATGGGTATGGGTGATGAATTTCTTTCGGTGTTTGACCGTATCCGAACTACAGATATATTGATTTTAGGTATTGCCACACCGTATTGGTCTGAATGCCAGAAGCTCATCGAGCGTTTGCGGGCAGCCTGTCTCGAAAACCTGGATTTGACGACCGGCCAGTCGCCGCTCTACAACACAGTAGTAGGCGCTCTACAGGTTGGCGATGTCTGGGGTGGCACAAGTTGCCTTGCTAAGACCTTTTTTGACCTGGGGCAGCTCGGCTGTGTCAATCCGCCATACAATGCGGTCATTTGGTATCCTGCCATTGATACTCAGACGGGTTTTACGGCAGCAAAAGGTCAAACGTCGGTATCTATTAATCGTCAGGTCAGGCTGCTAGCAGAACATACACTTGCGATCGCACATCAACTTCGCAAAACGCCTTTGCAAACTAATCTCCGGGAGCTCAATCAGGTGGTCCAAACCATTGCCCGAGACACTGAGGTGAAGACCAGCACACTGCTGAAACCTCAACCCATCGTAAAAAATCAGGATGACCGTCACAAGGAAAATTGGACTGTCACCAACTCAAACAATGAGGGGATCAGCTATCGCCATCTCTCCAAACGCATCTGGACTGTGATGCAGGCGGGCAAGCAGCGAGGGTTCAAGTTTCAGGTTGTGAGCCTAAAGGACAAAATTTTTAGGGCCGAGCGAGACGGCAAGGGATTTCTGTACAAGATCTATCCAGGCTATTTCTCCTATCGTCAGCAATACATCAACTACGATGTGGAAAAATCCAAAACCCACAAGCTAGCCCTGATGGATAACGTTGGTCTGCCGGTTCCCCAGTCCTATGGCAGCTTCAAAACAGTGGGTGAAATTCCTTTTACTCACCTGACGTTTCCCCTCGTGGCTAAGCCAGATGCGGGTTCATTAAGCGAAAATGTATATGCCAATGTGCAAAATGCACATCAGCTCGAACAGGTCGCCGCCGCCATTGAAGCAGAAGGTGCCTTGATTAAGCTAGAATCGCGCATTTCAGGGCAGGACTACCGTGTTTTGATCATTGATCATCGTTACGCAGGCTGTGTACAGCGACGCCCTGCTTCTGTAACGGGCGATGGTCAGCACACCATCTTAGAACTCTTTTATCGCCGTAACCGTGAGCCGGGACGGTGCGATCGCGATGAAACCCACACGACCCTGCATCAACTGGTGTTTGACCACACCAGCCGCCAGCAACTCCACGATACCGGGTACACACTCGATACAGTGTTGGAAAAGGGAACGGTCTTCTATCTGCAAGAAAAGATCACAGCCGCTCTAGGTGCCGACTATATCGATTTCACTAATGAACTGCACCCCAGCAGTGTCGAATATTGTATTGAGTTCTCCCATCACTATCCCTGTTTGACACTTGGATTTGATCTGATCACCATCGATATTCGCCGCCCGCTCGCAGAAACTGGTGGGGCCTTTAACGAATACAACACCTTGCCCTACGTAGATTTGCACGAAAACTGTAATGTCGGTCAACAACGTCCAGTGAGTGCTTTAATCTGGGACTACATTGAGAACCACGGTAAGGAGATTGTTACAACTGACTTTAGTGCATTCTAAATCTCGTCCGACTTAAATCCGGTCGCTTTCTCCAGGAGAATAGCTGTTCTGGGTTACGGCTGGATATTGTCAGCTATCGAGACTCCTTAAACAATTCTATATTTTGTGACAGAGTGCTGGCTTTATAATTAAATTGCCTTTAGCATTAATTTACCGTAACATAAAATTCGAAGAGGGATCCCTCAAGCTAGTATAGGCACATGTTTAAGTAGTATGTTTGACTACCAAGTTGGTGGCAGTTTAGCGGCAGACGATCCCACCTATATTGAGCGGCAAGCGGATAGCGACCTTTACGAGGCGTTGCTGCGTGGAGAACTTTGTTATGTTCTCACTAGCCGTCAAACCGGAAAATCAAGCCTGCGATTGAGAACGAGGCACCGAATTGAATCGACGGGTAATGGACGCTGTGCTTCAGTGGATATGACCCGAATCGGTAGCGAGAATATTACGCCAACCCAATGGTAGCAAGGCATTGCCTTTGACTTGTTACGTAGCCTGAAGCTTTACAAACAGGTGGACTTACCACAGTGGTGGGCCGCACAGGGGACGCTATCGCCAGTCCAAAAGCTCGGAAACTTCTTCGAAGAGATTCTCCTCAATTCGTTCCCACAGGAGAATTTCTTCATTTTTGTGGATGAAATCGACAGCGTACAAAGTCTACGGTTTCCAGTAGATGATTTTTTTGCGTTGGTGCGATATTTTTACAACCAGCGAGCAGAATATCCACTTTACCAACGGTTGACCTGGGCGCTGTTTGGTGCGGCATCCCCTAGCGCTCTGGGGAGGGACATACGGCGAACACCTTTTAATGTTGGTATTGCAATCTCACTCCCTGGATTTACCCTCACCGAAGCCGCCTCGCTGCTACCTGGCCTAATTCCATACGTGGAGCGGCCTCAACAAGTTCTCAGCGCAATTCTAGAGTGGACTGACGGCCAGCCCTGATTAACCCAAAAGCTTTGTTCTCTCGTTCAGCAGGAAGGGCAGAGCAGCGTGCATATTGAGATTCCCTTCGAAGAAGACGGCCTTTGGGTTGAACAGCTTGTCCGCACCTACGTTATTGAAAATTGGATGTTCCAGGATGAGCCCGAGCATCTTCGTACTGTGCAGCGCTATTTGTTAAGCGACCCTACTCAAGTGGGTAGACTGCTTGCTCAATATCAGCAAATGCTTCAGCAAGACGAAGGGCTTGTCGTCAGCGGCACGCCTGATGACTTTTACACACTACTTCTATCTGGTCTAGCTATCCAAAACAAGGGGATTCTTCGGGTTCAAAATCGAATCTATTGTGAGGTCTTTAATCTCGCTTGGGTGCAACTGAAGCAGGCAAACTTGCGCCCTTATGCTGTTATGTTATAT
>CALBPH010000138.1 GCA_937899365.1 uncultured Leptolyngbya sp. | reverse complement strand
GATACGGGCTTTGAGTTGATGGGGCCCACTTTTGGGGGCTAGCAGGCTGCCGATGCAGCGGGCTATCAAATACCCATTACCAATCGCTCTCCCACCCGTTTAGCTGAGCAGGTATCCCTCACTGATATTTTGACAAACGCGGTTGATCCTGAGCTGATCACCAACATGGTGGTGCTGATCGGCACAACGGCCTACACGAGTACCGACAAGTTTTTTACCCCCTATACTCTCCGTGGCGACAACTACCAAATGTCAGGTGTGGAGGTTCACCTGCACATGGTTAGTCAGTTTCTGAGTGCGGTTTTAGACGACTATCCCTTGCCCTGGGCCTGGCCCGACAGCGTAGAAATTGTCTGGATTATTATCTGGGCCAGCGGCGGTAGTTTGATTACCTGGCAGCTGCAAAAACGCCGATATTTGGTCATGGCCTATGGGGTTGGAGTAGTTGCGATCGCAACCACCACCGGAGCCTTCTTTTTAACCAATGCCTGGGTCCCAGCGGTAGCTCCGCTGGCTGCCTTTACACTAGCGAGTGGTGGCTTACTCGTTTACCGTCGCTACCGCCAACGCCGCTCCCTGACCAGACCTAATCTGCGTTAGGATCAGAGGGCTGTACTGACCTTCTGAGCAAAACCATGGTGGAGAAAATTCAAAAAACAGACGCAGACTGGCAAGCGCAGCTTACCCCTGAGCAATATCAAGTTACCCGTAAGCATGGGACCGAGCGTGCCTTTACCGGCAAATATCACGACAACAAGGCGGCCGGTATTTACAACTGTATTTGTTGCGGTTCAGAACTCTTTTCCTCTAATACCAAGTTTGATTCTGGCACGGGCTGGCCTAGTTTTTGGGCCCCCAGCCAGTCCGACAACATCGCCACTAAGCGCGATGTCAGCCTCTTTATGATTCGAACTGAAGTTCTCTGTGCTGTGTGTGATGCCCACTTAGGCCACGTCTTTTCCGATGGCCCCCAACCCACAGGACAGCGCTACTGCATGAACTCGGCAGCGCTTGATTTTACCCCCAAAGAAGACGTCTAGCCCCCCAGTGACCATGGAGCTATCGGTCGAGTTGCGTGGGCAGGGCATGCCCATCCTGTGTCTGCATGGTCATCCGGGGACGGGGCGTTGTATGGCAGTTTTTACCGACTACCTCTCCCCCTATTTCCAAACCATTGCCCCCGACCTGCGGGGGTACGGTCGCAGCCGTACCACCCAACCATTTGCAATGGAACAACATCTAGACGATCTGTCTGCCCTGTTGGAACGTTTGGATCAGCCTTGTCTGTTATTGGGCTGGTCCCTGGGCGGCATTTTGGCGATGGAACTGGCGCTCCGTCACCCTGAGAAGATAGCAGGGATAATTTTGGTGGGCACAGCGGCTAGACCCGTAGGCCGTCACCCGGCCATTACCTGGCAAGATAACCTGTTCACCGGACTAGCCGGCATCATCAACTGGGTTATCCCAGGCTGGCCATGGAATATTGCCACATTGGGGCAGCGGTCACTGTTTCGCCATTTGATCTCCCAGCACAGTGTGCAAGCCTATCGCTACATTGCCCAGGCGGGAACACCGGCATTTTTACAGACATCTAAACTCGCTAATCGTGCCCTCATGACGGCCCTCAGGCAGGGCTACAACCGCTTGGGAGAACTGCATCAAATCCAGCAGCCCTGCTTAATGCTAGCGGCAGCCAATGATGTTCACATTACGCCAGAGTCAAGCCAGGAAACAGCGGCCACGCTGCCTAACTGTGAATGGCGGCTGTATGACAATGTTGCCCATCTGATGCCTTGGGAAATTGGCCCACGGCTGTGCCATGACATTGGTGACTGGTTAGAGAAACATGGATTTATATCGATTGGCATACCCACAGTAATTGACGGATAACGACAAACGGTATCTGGTGAACCACCAAATACCGTTTGTCTAAACTTTATCGAGCAATCTTCAGTGGACTAGTTGCCAGTTACTGGACACCTGCAAGCGGTTGGAGCCTAGTTGCTGCTGTAAACAGGTGCGGTCACACTGCTGCTGGGCTCCGTATAGTCTACGGTCAGGTGTGCGGGTGCAGGACAGCACTTGAGCGTGACACTGATCTGTTGAGCCCCTTCCTGTTCCAAATCCTCGATGTAGCCCCCTTTGTGGAGGGCTGCTTCATTCTCAGTATCAAAGGGACCGAAATAGTAAAGCCAACGGGGGTTGGATGTGGATATTTCTACCCACCACGGTTTAGAAAACGAGCTAAAAAGATTACTCAAAAAGTTTTTCATAAATACATGCCTGTCGTTGTTAAAAATCTGACCTTTGAGCAGCCTAAAATAGCGCCTATAACATTTATACAGCCTGATTTTGATCCCCGCCAAGCCTAATGGGAGGTAATTTTTCTACCCAGCGTTGTCGGTAAATTTCATACAGCACCATACCGGTGGCAACCGAGGCATTTAGGCTAGGGGTTTTACCGCTTAGGGGGATAGATACTAAGACATCACAAAGATTCTGAATCGATAGGCTGAGACCGGCTCCCTCTGCCCCAATCTCCAACACAATGGGCCGATCAAACTCGGTGGTGTGCACCGATTGCCCCGCTTCAGATGCCGTGCCGTAGACCCAAAATCCATCGTCTTTAAGTTGTTCTAGGGCACGCCCTAAGTTAACGACCCGTGACACAGACAACGTCTCTAGGGCGCCCGCGGCAACTTTGGCCACGGTGGGGGTAATGCCGACGGCTCGTCGTTGGGGGATCACCACTCCTTGGGCACCCAGTGCTTCGGCGGTACGGATAATGGCACCCAAATTATGGGGATCGGTAATGCTGTCGGCGGCAATAATGACGGGCTGACGACAGGCTGCTTTGGCATCTGTAATCAGGTCTGCCAGCTCAATGTAATCATGGGATGCGATTTGCGCGACGATGCCCTGGTGGTTGGCTCCCTGGGTGAGCTGGTTGAGGCGTTGAGTGTTGACTTCGTCGATGACCGCCCCGTTGGACTTGGCATCTAAGATCAACGGTCGAAACCGGGCATCAAAGACAAGCCGAGCATTGACCCACAGCCGATTGATGGGGCGCTGGTTTGCGATCGCAGCTTCCACAGAGTGACGACCATAGACCAGGTCCGGACGCTCCTCCTGCAAGGTAGCCTCAGGGCTAAGGGGCTGCAGTCGGTCGGGGCGACCTGGCCGGACACCCTTAGGAGAGGGCAGTCGCTTTTTGAACGGTTTTCTGGGGGTCTGCTTAGGGACGGGTTTAGCATGCCCCTTACGTTGAGGGCGAGACTTTCCCTTAGCTAGACGAGGCCGATGGTCGGAAGGTTTAGCCATGGATCAGGAGTAGAAGCGGAGTCACATCATACCGCTTAGATGCTTTTTGGATTGACCGATGGAGAAATCGTTAGTTGATGCAGCAGCTCAAACAGACGCTCCTGGTTGGTGATGTAGAGGTAGCCAACCAACGTCTCAAAGGCCGTTGCCTGTCGATATACCTTTGCTGACAGCCGTCTGGGGGATTTAGATGTGGCGTTTCGCCCTCGGCGCACAATATCAGCTTCCACTTCATCTAGGTGCGGTATGAGCTGCACCAGAAAATCAGCCTGTTGCTCAGCCTTAACCTGGCTAACAACCTGGTGGTGAAATGCCTGGATTCGCTGGGGCGGCCATAAAAACTGCAGCCGCACATAGAGCTCGAACACGGCATCCCCAATATAGGCCAATGCCACGGGGGAAATAGACTGCACCTGCTGAGTCTGGAGACGGCTTAGCGTCAGGGCCTCGGGCAGTTGGATAGGCAGCCGTTGAACGCCCTGCTCAAAATTGTCCATGGGGCCCTTTTGCGCTTAAACACCCTGACGAGCAAGCACCCCATTGACCCATGACTTGCCAGGGTCTGTCCATTGTTACGCTCACGCATCCTTTAGATTCGGCTGGGCGGTGTCTGCGTT
>CALBPH010000137.1 GCA_937899365.1 uncultured Leptolyngbya sp. | reverse complement strand
AACTGGGTCTGTACCCACACCCTTAAAGGGCACAAATCTTGGGTGTCAACGGTGGCGTTTAACCCCTGGTTTATGATGCTGGCCAGTGGGGGCTGGGATGACACGGTAAATCTGTGGGATATCCAAACCGGTACGCTGACGACTTCTCTGACGGGGCATGCTCGGGGTATTAACGGTCTGGCGTTTAGCCCCCGGGGCCAGGTTTTGGCCAGCTGTAGCGATGACGACACCATTCGACTCTGGAATGCGGGGGGCGGCAACCTGCTGCGGGTGTTGAAGGGGCATCGGCACGATGTCACATCGGTGGCTATTGGTCAGCGTGGGTCGGTTTTGGTTAGTGGTAGCGAAGATCGCACCGTCGGTGTGTGGAGCCTGGAGCAGGGCAAGCTGATGAAGGCGCTGTCGGGCAATGTTGGGATGATTCGCTGTGTGGACATTTCCCCGGATGAAGAGCTGGTGGTGAGCGGCGGGTTGGATAATAAAATTCGGCTTTGGCAGTTGGGGACTGGCGAGGTGTTTCGGGTCTTGCCAGGACATCTGAATGCGGTGAATGATGTCACCATTAGTCAGGATGGTCGCTTGATTGCCAGTGCGGGTAAAGATCGCTGTATTAAATTGTGGAGTCTGCGCTCGGGGAATTTGATCCATACGTTGAAAGGGCATACCCGTGAGGTGAATTCGGTTGCGATCTCACCCAACCAGCGCACCGTTGTTAGCGCCAGCGGCGATAGCTGCATCAAGGTCTGGGATACCAAAACCGGTGAGTTAGTAGAAACCTTTGCAGATCATGGCAATTCGGTTACTGCGGTGGCAATTCACCCCAACGGTCGGTTTATGGCCAGCGCCAGCTCTGATAAAACAATTAAGCTGTGGCATAAAGAATAAATTGCAATAAATTGCTGGCGTTGCTGACCTCCGGCGCGGGCTCAGCGGCAAACTTTTGGCCAGCACCGTATCTCACCCATTGGCGTATCCCCTAAATCAGCAACGATTCCCCCATGCCCGAAGGCCCCGAAATTCGAAAAGCCGCCGATAAGATTGAGCAGGCGGTCAAAGCCAAAGTTACCAGCGAAGTCTTCTTTGCCTTTGAGCATCTCAAACCCTATGAATGTGAGCTGCTTGGCCAGACTGTGCGCCAGGTTGAGACTCGGGGTAAGGCGCTACTCATTCACTTAGATAACGACCACAGCATCTATAGCCACAACCAGCTGTATGGCGTTTGGATGGTGCGCAAAGCCCACAGCTACCCCACTACCAAACGGCAGCTGCGTCTTGCCATTCATAATTCAAAAAAATCTGCCCTCCTTTACAGCGCCTCAGACATTGAGGTGCTCACGCCTGAGCAGATCCCCATTCACCCCTTTCTGAGTAAGCTGGGGCCCGACGTGCTCAGCCCTAACCTGCGCCCGGTCCATGTGCTCGAATTGCTCACCGCTAAGCAGCATCAGCGCCGTCAGTTCACCACCCTCTATTTAGACCAGCATTTTCTCGCCGGTATCGGTAACTATCTGCGTAGTGAAATTCTCTACGTAGCCCGCATTCACCCCCGTCTGCGCCCCGTTGATTGCAGCGATGCTCAGCTAGAGGCCCTGGCTGAGGCCAGCATTGCCATTCCCTATCAGTCCTACCGCTACAGCGGCATTACCAACGATCTAGACCTGGCTAACCAGCTCAAAGCCCAAGGGCAAAAGCGCTCCCAGTATCGTCACTGGGTGTTTAGTCGTGCCAATTATCCCTGTCGCGTTTGCGAGACGCCCATTGTGAAGGACTTTGCCAGCAGCCGTCGATTTTATTACTGTCCGGTCTGTCAGCCCGCTAAAGGGTGAGGCGTGTGGGTAAGTCATTTTCACCTAAATAGACTATCGCCACAGCCATAGGGGCATTGCATGCAATGCCCCTAGCTATTGAAATCTCAAAATTCAAGCTCAAAGTCCAAAACTATCTACTCTTTCCCCATAAAATAAAGTCAGATTCTCTATCCTGGCCATGGCGACGTCGAACCACTATCAAGTCTTAGAGCTGAGCGAATCGGCCACCCAATCGGATATTAAACAGGCCTATCGTCGCCTGGCCAAGCAGTACCATCCCGACAGCCGGGGAGATGCGCCGGGGGATCACGAGCAGATTGCTCTTATTAATGCTGCCTATGAGGTGTTGGGGTACCCAGCGTCCCGCAAACGCTACGATTCCCGATGGGTGCGATCGCAAAATGCCAGTGACATTGGTGCCCAGTACCAAAAGCGGCGTCGGGCCAACAAAGCCGCTGATGATTCCCTCACCCATTGGATTCGCAGCGTTTACAACCCCGTTGACCGGCTGATTGGCAAAATCATTAGCCCCCTCAAGGCAGAAGTGCGCAGTCTTTCCGCCGATCCCTTTGACGATGAGCTGATGGAAGCTTTTCAGGCCTATCTAGAAGACTGCCGCGAGTCCCTGGAAAAGGCCAAGCAAAAATTTAAGTCCATGCCTAACCCGTCCCAAACGGCCCAGGTGGCCGCCAATCTCTATTACTGTCTCAACCAGCTCGAAGACGGCATCGAAGAGATTGAACGATTTACCTTCACCTATGACGACAGCTATCTGCACACGGGGCAGGAGCTATTTCGCATTTCCAAACAGCTACGCCGTGAAGCCAAGGCGGACATGAAAGCCATTTTGTAGGCGTTTGGAGAGTGGGCGTTACCAACCGTTTAGACTCTCCTTGGGAAAGGAAAAATTCCTTTTGGCACATATTGTTACAATGGTCGTCTGCTTTTTATTCGCCGGTTCCCCATGGCTTTGCCCATCGTTGCAGTTATTGGTCGTCCCAATGTGGGCAAGTCTACCCTCGTCAATCGATTGGCGGGGGCGCGGGAGGCGATTGTCTATGACCAGCCCGGGGTGACTCGCGATCGCACCTATCAACCGGCCTTCTGGCAAGATCGCGACTTTATGGTGGTGGATACCGGTGGTTTGGTCTTTGATGACGACACTGAGTTCCTGCCCTTCATTCGTGAACAGGCCATGCTAGCCCTGGCCGAATCCAAGGCAGCCATTTTTGTGGTTGACGGGCAAGAAGGCCCCAACGAAAGCGATCGGGAAATAGCCTCTTGGCTACGGCAGCAGTCAGTGCCGGTACTGCTGGCGGTTAACAAATGTGAGTCAGAGGATCAAGGGTTGGTCCAGGCCGCTGACTTTTGGCAACTGGGCTTAGGGGAACCCTATGCGGTCTCAGGCATTCATGGCAATGGCACAGGGGATTTGCTCGATCAGCTGGTGACCCATTTGCCCTCTACCGACGAAATTGTCGAAGACGACGAAATTAAGGTGGCCATCGTGGGGCGGCCCAATGTCGGTAAATCTAGTTTGCTCAATGCCTTTGTGGGTGAAAACCGAGCCATAGTCAGTAATGTCTCTGGCACTACCCGAGACACCATCGACATGGTGGTTCGCCGCAAAGAAACGGTTTATCGCCTCGTCGACACCGCTGGCATTCGTAAGAAAAAGAATGTCAACTACGGTCCCGAATTTTTTAGCATCAACCGGGCCTTTAAGGCCATTCGTCGTGCCGATGTGGTGCTGCTGGTGATTGATGCCCTCGATGGCATGACTGAGCAAGATCAAAAGCTGGCCGGACGGATTGAGGATGACGGTCGAGCTTGCATCATTGTGGTGAACAAGTGGGATGCCATCGAAAAAGATAGCCACACCATCTATGAGTACGACAAAAAGTTAGGGGGCAAGATTCACTTTTTAGATTGGGCCACCCGGATCTACGTCAGTGCCCTCACCGGTCAGCGAGTGCCCAATATCTTAGATTCCGTTGATGAAGCCGTGGTCCAACATCGCCGTCGTGTCAGCACCGCCGTGGTCAACGAAGTCCTCGAAGATGCTGTTAGCTGGCATTCACCACCGACCACGCGCCAAGGTAAGCAGGGGCGCATTTACTATGGCACCCAGGTGAGTGTGCGGCCCCCCACGTTTACCCTGTTTGTCAATGCGGGTAAGCTCTTTACCGATAACTATCGCCGCTACATCGAAGGTCAGTTTCGCAAAAACCTGGGTTACGAGGGGACCCCCATTCGCATTCTGTGGCGTGGCAAGAAGATTCGTGACATGGATCGTGACAGTGCAAACCGGGCCACCAAAGTTTAATCCTCCACCCTATGGATCTTCTCCGTTCTCTCCCGATAGGTTTGTATCTTGAGCAGCCGGTAACCTGGCTGCATCGGATTGATGCACGGGTCAAGCTGGCGTGGCTGCTGAGTTTTTTGCTGACCCCGGTGCTGGCGAGTATGGCTTGGCGGCTGGCCCTGGTGGCGATTCTCACATTGCTGACGCTGTCAGCCCGGATTCCCTGGCGGGTATGGCGACAGCAGATGGGGGGATTATTGGTTTTGTTTACCCTGGCCTCGCTGCTCATTATGGTGATGCCCGATGGCATTGCGGTGGTTACCCAGCCTCGATGGCCAACACCGGATGCGATCGCAGATTTCGATCTAGAAGCCATCGGCACCCTACCCGAAACCTCCTACCGTTACGTTCTGGTCGACCTACACTGGGTGCAAATTACCCAAAAATCGCTCAAGTTGGCGGTTAAGGTAGGCACCTTGCTCTTTACCCTGATCTACAGCACCAACCTATTTCTGTTGACCACGGCTCCAGAAGAAATCACCGCTGCCCTAGAAGAGCTCATGTCGCCGCTAAAGTGGTTTAAGCTACCGGTGACCGAAATTGCCCTTACCCTCACCCTGGCGCTGCGGTTTATTCCCCTAGTGTTAGAAGAAGTACAAAATCTCATCCGTTCCGTACGCACCCGAGCCATCAACTGGCGTAAGCTCGGCTGGCGTCATGCTAGCCAAATTTGGCTCATGGTGGCCGAGCGACTGCTTGATAACTTACTGTTACGGGCACAGCAAATTGCCGGTGCTATGAAAGTTCGCGGTTTTACCAGCCCAGAACGCCATCAGGTGCAGTGGCATCAGCTGCATTTACGCTGGTGGGATTGGCTCTTTCTCGTTAGCCTGATTTTCTTTTGGTGGGGCCGTTTTGCCTTTGGCAACCCAGTGTAGCCAGCCCCCGACCTGTTCGCCCCTATTCTTTTCTGACAGTCTTCGACTTGGTTCTTTCATCTCCACCATCGCTCTCCAGGCAAGATTGGGTTCCCAGATACTGGTCCCGCCTCAACCTTGAGTGCCGCAGTGGCGCTGATGTCTTTGAGGCGCTGTTCTCTGCATCGGCCATTGCCACCTTGTTAGAAAGCCCAGATCGGGTCGATGGGGCTCCCCAACAGCTGATTCGCTACTCCCTCTGTGCGGGGGCGCCTCGACACATTGCCGGTCAGCCTCAGCTGTTTACCCCGGCCATCGGGCGTATTTTTCCCACCCTGGCTACTCTGCTCCAGACCAGCGGTTCTAAAGCCTCAGACTCCTCAGTCTCAGGCCCCCAAGCCTCAGACTGCAAGACTTTAGCTGGCTGGGGTGGTTAGGGTTTGATGCCGCTTGGGAAATTGAGACCTTACCCTATCTCAAGGAAGATTCTCTACCATTCCCAGTGGCCTATTGGTATGAGCCTGAGCAGTTTGCTGTGCTCGACCATCAACGGCAGCACCTGTGGCTGGCTGCCACAGCCCTAGACGGTCTCGAGCCCAAGGTGCAACGTCAGGAACCCTACGGCCCTGTACCCCAACCCCAGCCAGATCCTGATCCCCACACACACACTCTCTCGTCCCAACAGG
>CALBPH010000136.1 GCA_937899365.1 uncultured Leptolyngbya sp. | reverse complement strand
ACAATGGCCCTTCAAGAACGGGGCCAGGCGGCTGTCTCCATGACCGGTGCCCAGGTAGGTATTGTGACGGAGGCCCGCCACAGCCATGCCCGCATTTTGAGAATTGAAACCGAGCGGGTCAAGCGCGCCCTAGAGCAAGGTCAAGTTGTGGTCGTTGCCGGGTTTCAAGGCATTAGTGATGCCCCAGATCTGGAGATCACCACCCTTGGTCGCGGCGGTTCGGACACTTCTGCTGTGGCCCTAGCCGCATCACTCCAGGCCGATACCTGTGAAATCTGCACAGACGTACCGGGTATTTTGACCACAGACCCCCGCCTGGTGCCATCGGCCCAGCTGATGACCGACATCACCTGTGATGAAATGCTGGAGCTAGCCAGCCTAGGGGCCAAGGTGCTACACCCACGGGCGGTGGAAATCGCCCGTAACTATGGCGTTACCCTGGTGGTGCGCGCTAGCTGGACCGAGGAGCCTGGAACCCGGGTAACGGCCCCTAGTCGTCTGCCTCGCACCTTGGATGGTCTGGAACTAGCCCACCCGGTGGATGCGATTGAATTTGATACTGACCAGGCCAAAGTGGCTCTGCTTGGGGTGCCAGATCGACCTGGAATTGCGGCTCAGCTGTTTGGCAAAGTTGCCGAGCAACAGCTCAACGTTGACCTGATTATTCAATCTATTAATGAGGGCAATTTTAATGACATTGCCTTTACCGTTGATAAGAACGTGCTTCCCCAGGCAACTGGCTTAGCTGCTGACCTGATACCGGTCCTTCAGGGAGCCTCTGATGGTAATGGCGATATGGAAGCGCCGGTGGCCCTGGTTAGCGATACCCAAATTGCCAAGGTCAGCATCGCTGGGGCTGGCATGATTGGTCGACCGGGGGTGGCGGCTAAGATGTTTTCCACCCTGGCCGCAGCTGGGGTAAATATTCAGATGATTGCCACCTCAGAGGTAAAAGTGAGCTGCACCATTGCGGTAGAAGATTGCGATCGCACCATCGCCGCCCTTTGCAGCGCCTTCGAACTCCATCAGTCCCCCGCCCGTTTAGAGGCCCCGGCCCTCAGCCCCGGCCCGGCCGTACGTGGTGTGGCTCTAGATCGCAACCAGGCGCGACTAGCCCTGCGTCAGGTCCCCGACCAACCTGGCATGGCAGCCAAGCTATTCCAGATCTTGGCCGATCGCGGCATTAGCGTCGACATGATCATCCAAGCCCAGCGCTGCCGCAAACGCAATGGCCTGCAAACCCGCGACATTGCCTTTACCGTGGCCCAGGCCGACGCTGACATGGCCCGCGGCGTCCTCCAGGCCCTAGCCAACGAATTTGGCAGTAGCGAAGTTATTGTGGATACGGCCATCGCCAAGGTTAGCGCGGTTGGCATTGGCATGATGACTGAACCCGGCACCGCCGCAAAAATGTTCCAGGCTCTGGCCGACAGCAACATTAACATCCAAATGATTGCCACCTCAGAAATCAAAATCAGCTGCGTCGTTGCAGAAGATAGTGGCATTGAGGCGCTCAAGGCCGTACATACCGCCTTTGGCTTAGCAGGCAGTCAAGAAATTGAAGTGCCCGCCTAGGCAGCCGTTTCAGGTCGTTCAGTATGGCAAATACACCAATGCTGCCCCACTACAAAGCGAAGCAGGTTTCGGTCAACCGCCGTCGCCACTACGAGGTGGAAGGGCAGCGGCTGCCTGGGGTGACGACTATTTTGTCAGCTACCAAACCCTGGGAAGCCAAGGAACGGCTATGGCGCTGGCGGGAGCGAGTGGGCACAGAAGAGGCCAATCGGATTACCACCAAAGCATCGCGGGCTGGGACCAAAATCCATAAGGTAATCAAGGCCTATTTGCGTCAAGAGGAATGGACTCTACCGGAAGGTACCGAAGGGTTCTGGGCCTCGATTGAGCCGGTGCTGAAGAATATTGAGGACGTGCTGCTGGTGGAAGGAGCGGTGTGGCATCCGCTCAAGTTTGCCGGTTATCCCGATGCCCTGATGGTCTATGACGGTCAGCTACTGGTGTGTGATTGGAAAACCGCACGCCGTCCTAAACAAGCAGACTGGATTGAGGATTATTTTTTGCAGGTGGCCGCCTACTGCTGGGCGGTCAACTGGGTATATCGGGACTATGACATAAAAGTAGAGCGGGCCATGGTTGCGATCGCACTCGAAGACACCCCAGCCCAACTATTTACCCTCACCCCAGATAAATTAGACCAGCATTGGGGGCAATTTCAGCAGCGGCTACGTCAGTATTATCGGCTGAAGCTACCGTAATCAGGTGTATTCGTCTTAACACTCCTTTAATTACGTGGAGAGAAAACTTTGATATACTTCAGACGAAATTGCTACGGGTAAATACGGAGTTTGTTCCCGTAGTTATCGCTTCGAAGGAGCCCTGACATGGATATTTTAATTCCATTTATTGTTACCTGGTTGATTACTACCATCGCCCTCGTCATCATTACGTTTCTACCAACGGGCGTAGAGTCTGACAGCTTTGGTAAAACCGCCATCACCGCCCTAGTCTTTGGAGTGCTCAACGGTATTGTCGGCGTCATTGCCAGCCTGCCAATTTTGGGTGGTTTGGTTTGGTTAGTAACCCTGGGGGGTCTGCTGGTCAATCTGATTTTGTTTGGTCTGTCGGCCAAGCTGGTTGAAGGGTTCCGCCTGCGTTGGGGCATCTGGAGTGCCATTATCGGCGCCTTCTTGCTGTCGGTACTCACCTCTATCCTGAACGCCATCATCTAAGGTCTGACGCAGTTTTTTAGAGCACCCTTAAAGGCTTTAATTATCTGGACAACGTATCTGGACAACAAAGATTGGTTAGAGCAACCAGTTTAGAGCAATTGTATTTGTTCGGGAGCTACCTACGACAGGCGCTCCTTTTTTATTGGCCGCCTATTTTTAGGTGCCGCAGGCGAGCGCACCTCCCCGTCAAGGGCCCATGGGAAAGCCTATGGCTGGCTAACGAGAATGTAAATGATTGGCTTGGGCAAACCTAAAAAAGTTTGTAGTTATCTATACTATGATTAAGATATTTACTGCTGGATAGTGGATTAGGCGTAGTTTTATCCACCATCCACGTTGCTTAGGCCGAAGGCCGATGATACTCGTCCCATTGAGGTGTCACCCTGCCTTCTTGACTGAGCGGTTGGCTTAGGAGATGAGAATGCATGGCTGAGCTTGAAAAGATGCGGCGGTACGATGCTGTTGCGATCGCAGATCATTACCGTTTCCGGCTTTTAACCGTAATTTGGCGAGCCCTTTCGGTAGCGCTGATGCTAGGTAGTTTTGTCACCGGACTGCTGCTAGACCGAGCCTTTGGGCGCACCGACATTAACGAAGCCAGGCGAGCGAGCCAACTTCGCCAAATATTGACCGATCTAGGCCCCACATTTATTAAGGTTGGTCAGGCACTCTCCACGCGACCTGACCTCGTCAATCCCAAGTTTTTAGACGAACTGATCAAGCTTCAAGACCAGCTACCTCCTTTTGACAACCAAGTAGCCCAGTGGATTATTGAAAAAGAGCTGGGACGAACCTCCGAAGAGGTTTATAGCTATATGTCCTCCGAGCCCGTGGCTGCCGCCAGTTTGGGACAGGTCTATAAAGCCCGTCTCTACACAGGTGAGGAAGTGGCCATCAAGGTGCAGCGCCCTGGTCTAGTGCCAATCATTAGCCGTGACCTTTATCTAATGCGCTGGGCCGCAGGGTGGATTGCACCTTGGCTTCCCCTCAACCTGGGCCACGATCTCACCCTAATTGTGGATGAGTTTGGCTCAAAACTATTTGAGGAAATTGACTATCTCAACGAAGGGCGGAATGCTGAAGCCTTTGCCGCTAACTTTGCCGACGACCCCAGGGTCAAAGTGCCCTCTATTTACTGGCGCTACACCAGCACCCGTGTGCTCACCATGGAATGGATTGACGGTCTAAAGCTCACCGATATTGAGCGAGTTAAAGCAGCTGGTTTAGACTCAGACGAGTTAGTCAGTATTGGCGTGTCCTCAGGGTTACGACAGCTACTAGAGTTTGGCTTTTTCCATGCCGACCCCCATCCAGGTAACTTGTTTGCCATGTCCGACGGAGCCATGGCCTACATCGACTTTGGCATGATGGATCAGCTCGGTCAAAATATGAAAGAAACCCTGGTAGATTCAGTGGTGCATCTGATCAATCAGGAGTATGACAAACTAGCTTACGACTTAGTCAAATTGGATTTTCTCACCACCAATGTGACTGTGCGCCCGATAGTACCTGCCCTCCAGTCGTTCTAAGACGGAGCCAATGGCGCCAGCGTAGGTGACTTTAACTTCAAAAGCATCACCGATCGGTTCTCTGAGGTGATGTACGAATACCCCTTTCGGGTGCCCGCCAAATTTGCCCTGATCATTCGCTCCCTGGTAACCCAGGAGGGGTTGGCCCTAACCCTCAATCCAGAGTTCAAGATTGTTGAGATTGCCTATCCCTACGTTGCCCGGCGTCTGCTCATGGGCGAAACTGAATCCCTACGGCGACGGCTAATCGATGTGCTGTTCAAAGACGGTCGATTCCAGTGGCAGCGGCTAGAAAATATGATCCGCATTGCCCAGGGCGATCAGGGCTTTAACCTGATTCCAACGGCGGGTTTGGGAATGCAGTTTTTAATCTCCGATGAAGGCCAATATCTGCGTCAGCAAATCTTAGCAGCCCTAACAGAAGACAACCGTCTCCACACCGAAGAAGTGGCCCGTCTATGGGCGCTAGTAAAAGACGACCTACAGCCAAATCAGATCTTTGGAGCAGCCTTAAACGCTCTAGCTGACTTCTCTAAAAATCAGGCCGCCGCCTTGGTGCCGGACGAACTGACAGCGGTTTTGTCGGGTAACGGGCAGTAGAAATGTGAGTGGTGACGACCGGATACAGCTTAGATGTTCAACGTTGGCAGCAACTGTGTCGGCGTCTAGGTGTTAGCTGCCAATCTGCCTTAGTAAAAGAGTTTCAATATATCGCTGCTGCCTATGGTGAGCCCCACCGGGCCTACCATACGGTTCAGCACATTAACGAATGTTTGCAGCTACTAGATTGGGCATCGGATTCTGCTCCGTCCTTTGCAAGCCAATATCCAGCCTTAGAGATCGCCCTGTGGTACCACGATGTGGTGTATCTGCCCCAAGGGTTTACCAATGAGCAACGCAGTGCCGACCGGGCAATTGCTTTTCTCCAGGCGAATGGAGGGACGCCAGCTCAGATTGAACTGGTCGAATCGTTGATTATGGCAACGTGTCATCTAGAGCCTAAGCCTAATGAGGGAACTGAGCTCACTCACTGGATGATAGACATTGACTTAGCGATTTTAGGTGTTAATCCCCAGCGATTTCTCCAATACAACGAACAGATACGTCAGGAATATGATTGGGTATCGCCAGCGGAATATTGCACCAGACGACAGGAAGCTCTAGCTCAGTTTTTGCGACGTCCTGTTATCTATCAGTCGGCTCTTTTTCAGGAGCGCTTTGAATCTCAAGCTCGAGAAAATTTAGAGGCCGTGACCTACAAATTTACTTCTCCATAGACGTTGTCTATATGAACCAGAACGTTGCTATAAGTAGGTTGCCCCAATTGGCTATCAGATATCGAAGCCCCCTCCCGTCCCCCAATCCTGGGGAAGGCTAAACTCAAAGCCCCCAGGATTGCGGGTTGGGGGCAAACTCTACAAAGTTAAACAGCTTTTTCATATCTTATAGAAGATTGAGTTCACCCACTTAGATGCAAAATGCTGACGTATGAAATTTCTAAGCGATCGAGGCACCCCCTAAAGCAGCAACTACAAAAGCTTCCTATTTGAAGTTTGTGAGCCTTCAAGTAGGAAGCTATGGCAATCTGCTAAATGTGTTCGTCAATTGCTATATGGCCATAAAGCCGACAGTTTATGGCTTGCAAAACCTATGCTTGCAGAAGCTTTCTGGAAATACCCAAAAGACCAAATATCGAGAGACCCAAGATAGCCGTTGGTTCAGGTACATCTTCTGTAGGGGATGCTGCTGTCAATACTCGAAGATCGTCAATGTACCTGCCACTCACCTGAAACTGATCAAAGCGAATTGTATCATTAGCCACAATCGTAAATAGATCGTTGCCCTCAGAGCGGCGATCAACACCCGTCGCATAAACCTCCGCAGCGCCGAATACAGAATCAGTAGCGACTAGAAATTCTGTATTTGCAATCACTGCAATAATATCGCTGTCGAATTGAAACGTTGCGTCACCAGCTGAACCCCCAGAGGTTGATGGATCAAAGTGAAAAATATGACTGTTATAGACACCGTCAGCCAATACGGGTGAATTTGCAGTTGCGTTATTAACTCCACGCAGCTGCTGACCAATATTGTTAGGAGAGATTAGATAATCAACAGATATGGGCGCAGAAACAGAAACACCCTGAAGTTCATCAAAACCTTGAATAAACTGGCTTTGAGTATTGCCGTTACTGAGATTTGCTCCATTGATGTCGCCCAAGGAGCCATTGCCAGATGCTCCTAAAATAGCTGCTTGAGACTGCTGAAAAGAGCCAACTAGTAGACTAAAACCAACTGCAATACTTGCTGCTTTCAGCATATTTTTGATCAGCACTGGACATATCTCCTATTTATAAATCGTCTACACATCCAAAATAGTCTCTTTAAGGCTGCATAGAATTAGAAAATATACGCACCAAGAAGTATCTTAAAAATCCATTATTTTCACCTAATTAAAATGCGCACAATTGACATTTCATCTAATCAATTAAAATATTAATTACGTACATCCTAGGAGTTTCGAGCATCTGATAGTAAAGTTTTCATAGTTATACTTCGGTTCAACGTCATTTCTCCGGGTATAAATACTGGTTTGAGGCTTATTTTCGATTTATTTTGATCAATAATATTAGATGGAAGGTTGCATAAAAGGCATCAAATACTCTGAAATTCCTTCTAAATTCTTCAAATAAACTTGATAGATTATCAGATGTAAAATTCCTGATTATTTCTTATATAAAAAGGAATTTTTGATTATAGTTGAGAGATTTTAGAAAATGACAGGCATAATAAAAACTTGATTCAAACACCTATAATATTGTGTTTTTTATCAAAAATAATATGCCTGTAAATATTGTTTTTTTTCTAATTGCTCAATTTTTCATATCAATAGATTCAAATCCCATCTATTGATGCCTAAAAAATATATAGAAGACCATAAGGCAGCTCTTTAAGTAGGTGACTAAAATTATTCAATAACCTGAATTCCTGTGGTCAAGGATCTTGGCGATCCAGAACTACGTTTACGTATGGCCACCCACTTATGTCACCCACTTATATTTTTTAAGGTGAACTAAAACCAAAGCCTTGAGGAAGCTATCTCCTGTACTTTAGTCTCATGCCCCTCTCTCCCATGGATTATTTTCATCCCTTATGCGCTTGGTGTGGTGATGTTGACAGTCCAATAAATTCGCTAAGCTACATAGGGGTATCGCTGCTGACGGTTGATTCACAGCAAATGTCCCGGTACATTCAGGCGCTTAGCTGTCTATTTGGCCGCAAAATATGGCAGTCTGCTGCATGAATTCAGTAAATTACGCCGCCCATAGCTGTTGCTATCTAAAGCTTCTGGCCATTATCTATGTTACGAACCATACAGGCTGCAATCGCTGCTGTGTTAGTTCACTGGGCCAACGCTATAGTATTCAAGCTCAATTACGTTAGGGCATCACCACGGAGTCATTAGCGAGTGAAATATTTTTTTAAGCAGCGTTCTTTGCCTTGGATTGTTGGCGGTGTGGTGCTGAGTTTAGTTGGCATTGGTGCAGTTGTTGCCGTCAACCGCTCTCGAGGCAGTGGCTATGATGTGGCAGCTCTGACCGTGCCAGTTGAGGCAACAGAAGTTACGGTGCGGATCAATGCCAGTGGCGAGGTGGAAGCATATCGCACGGTGAATCTAAGCCCTAAAAACTCAGGCATTGTGGCTGAGCTCTTAGTAGAGCAGGGGGACTCGGTGGAACAAGACCAGGTGGTGGCTCGTATGGATATTGATGACCTCAATGCTCAACTGCGCCAAAATCAGGCAAATTTGGCCGAGGCTCAGGCTCAGCTTAAGGATTTACGGCAGGGTGCGGGTCGGCCTCAGCTGGCTCAGGCGGAGGCCAACCTAGAGGCGGTAAAAGCTCAGCTCGTGGAGGCGGAAGCACAGCTGAGGTTGGTAGAAGGGGATTTAGTTCGCGATCGCAACCTTTACAGCCAAGGTGCCATTTCCGAGCGTGAACTCGACAACAGCCAAAACTCCGTCGACAGCGCCCTAGCCAACGTAAGCCAGCTCAGGGCTCGCATTGACGAAGCCCAACAGCGCCTCAAGGATCTTGAAGACGACCCAGATCCAGAAGATATCACCCAGGCAATGGCCCGCGTAGAGCGCGCCCAAGGCCAAATTGAAGCCATCGAAACCCGAATTGACAACACAATTATTCGCGCCCCCTTCAGCGGTGTTGTCACCCAAAAATTTGCCACCGAGGGCGCCTTTGTCACCCCAACAACCTCAGCATCTGAAGCAGCATCAGCCACATCTAGCGCCATTGTCGCCATCGCCAATGGATTAGAAGTTGTCGCCGAAGTCCCCGAAGCCGACCTTAGCCAGATTCAAGTGGGTCAAGCAGCAGAGATTGTATCAACAGCCTATCCAGAAAGCATATTCGCAGGAGAAGTGCGGTTAATTGCACCAGAAGCCATTGAACGTCAAAACGTCACTATCTTCCAAGTCAGAATACAGCTAGAGAACGGCCTAGAGCAGCTTCGTTCAAACATGAATGTAGATGTGGCGTTCCTCGGCAACCGTCTTAGTGATGCACTTGTCGAACCAGCTCTCGACGAAGTCACCCAGGGCGGAGAAACCGGTCTCTAACTACCGGGAGACATCAACCGAAATATCCGCTTCCGTCCCGTCACCCTGGGTCCCCAGGTAGGCGAGCAGATTCAAATTTTAGACGGTGTAACCCCAGGTGATCAGGTATTTATCGACCTACCACCTGGACAAACCCTCGACAATCTGCGGTTTAACCGTGATGAACAAAACTAGACCGCACAATCATAGTCAAAATAAGAAAAAGGGGTAAAGACGCCTTGAGAGCGATCTTTACCCCTTACTGTCACAGCAAAACTTAAAAATTGGGCATTGCAGCCTACGCAGCGAGTTAACAGCAATCAGCACCGCAGTCAGATGCGGAGGAATATCTGAGTTTGGCCCACAAGGACAACACCAGACCAGCAAATAGCGCTGTACGCTGAGTCCTCATTGCTTTCATTGACGATAGAACGATCATGATGAAGTCCTCCAGAAATGGGGTGGGTAGTGCTTAGCTCAGGTGATTGCTCAACTCAATAGGACTGGTATCAGCTTTTGGGTAGCTCAATCACAATGGTGGAACTGTTGTCTTTCTTTTCCTTCTTCTTAGGCTTAGTAGTTGAAGCTTCTGAAACCAGAAAGAAGAGGAAGCAAACTAGAAAGAAAGGGAAAAATGGCATTGCACAAGCTCCAAGGAGAGAGTGGTAAAACGTGATAGACAGAACGTTTTCTAGATTGCGGTGTAGCTAGTTCTCAGCTAAGCCACGCAAGAAATTCAGCCAAATCACTTGTTTCTTATCGACAATCACACAATAGCGAAGGCTTCTTACCAATACAATTTGCTTTTCTGTAGACCTGTGTTTGCTTTTGTTCAGCTTGTCCCTATCTTCTCTATAAAGGGCTTTGTACAAAAGTAGAAAGTTGAGCGCACTTCACCCAAAAAGCGTAGTGATTCAAGTGAAGTCACTACGCTTTAGTGATTTAAATCATTTCTGTTTAGCAGGTTCTAACGAGTAGAACCTGCCCTGCTTCTGGAACTATCAGAAGATTGTCCGGCATCATCCGTCCGCGTTGGCACATAGCCAGCGCTGGCCGATTGACCTACTACAGAAACAATAGGTAATGCAATAAATGTAACTACAAGAACGTGTAGCCACAGCTTTTGAGTCACTCTTAAAGTAGTCGTTTTAATCACCTCCTTAATCAGTATTAAGTGACATCTAGTCATTCATTATTATTGAGCTCTATCAGATATTTTGTTATTAAGTAAACGATTTTTTCTTATAGTCTTCGTATAGACTCTAGTTTTTAAATTTTATCATTAAAAGTATTTCTAAATAGACACTGGAAACGTTAGCTGACACAAGAATCCCTTTGGTTTATTAGGTCGGTGAATAAATTTACCTTTAGTAATTTTTTCAACTTCTTGACCTATACGTGTCCCCTCACCAGTTTCTGAATTATTTGAACTAACGCCAGGTCCATTATCAGCAACTGTAAGCTCATACTGGTTATTTTTAGTTTTCCCAGTTACGACTAAACGAGTTGCACCAACGGCATGCTTTCCCACATTTGCTAGCGCTTCTTCCAAAAACCTGCATAGCTTTCGTTTGGCTTCAATGGTGAGCGTTTCTGAATCAATGGGGTCAAACGAAATGATCGTAAATTTTAGATTTGAGAACCCAAGCAATGGTCTTGACAGCATAGCGTCATAAACCTCTTGGAATAGTTCCTGAAGCGGAATATCTAGATCAAACCTCGTCTCTGCATAGCTAACATCAAGACTATGCTTTTGATCGGTAGCATCCTGTCGAATAGAATCGCCAATATATCGAATCTCACGATTCAGACCTTCTAAATTTAAACAGATTTCTGGTAGGTCAATTGTTTCATCACGGGTACGTCGCAGTAAATTAGCTAGGGTTTGTAGAGGGCCATTATGGATCGAATCAAAAACATGTTCAATTGTATTTTTGCGCTCTAATGATAACTTTTCAGAGAATTGACGTTCATTTTCCAGAGTTCGATCTAGCTGATTAATTAGTTTTACCCAACGGCGTTTATTTTGAGCATAATTAATATAGACAAGGCCCGTAATGGTGGTCGATACCAGACTGGCTGACAGCGGCAGCCACAGACCTATACGCAGTAACAACAAATAGCTGAGAATAATACTACTTAGGATAGTAACTAAGAGACCTAGCAAGCCGCTAAAAGTATCTTTGGAAAATCGGCCACAGCTAATGCCAAGTATTGAGAAAACTATTAGGAATACGTATTGAGTCGTTTGACTTGTCCAAATTAGAGGTCTACCATCCTCTATCGCTTGAACGAGCTGACTAATAATGTGGGTTTGAATTTCGATACCGCTGACCAGCTGTGAGTCTTCTAGAACACTGTTAACTTTGCTAGATGGAATGGAAAGGTCTTGGGAAAGACCTGCTAAACCGAGGATAATAATTTTGTCCTTAATTAGCTTATCTCGCTCAGTTTGGAGCTCTAACAGGCTGCTGGCTGTAACTACTTCAAAGGGCTTAGCGCTACTCCTGTAGTTAACTAAGGTTTGAACCCCATAGACTTGTTGACCGGTATAACCATAAGCAGCATTGATTCTGGGAATTTCAACGGTACCAAACCGCATAGTATTCGGATTATCAATGCCATTCTCTAACTCAATTGTTGGGTCACCGTTCTCGTTCTTTTTATTTTGAAAGTGACCATTGACAACCTGAATAGCAAAGGACCTTCGATAGCTATCTCCATCGTCATTAAGAAAAAAATCAAGTAAGGCACGACGAACGGTGCCATCTCTATCCAGAAGCAGATCGTTAAACCCTACCTGGTTGATTAACTGGTCTGTGGTTAACCCTTCAATGGGCGGTGCTGAATTGGCAGAGTAATTTGCGACAGTTATCAGATTGGGATAGCGATTAATTGTGGAGAGAAGAGCTGCCTGGTTTTCTTCAATGATTCGATAGGACAGAATATCAGTGCCTACCACCGTCGGTTCACTGGCAAAAATCTCATCCAAAATCTGTGCCAACGAGTCAGGTTCAATGGTGTATCCCTTGTCTTCAGTGCCTTCCACATAGGGAGGATCGATTTGCACAATCGTAATGTCTGGATCAACTGTTTCCGGCAGCAGACGATTATTGAGCGTTAAAAACCGATCTAGTGCCATCAACTCTAGGGCGTGAAAAGCCCCCAAAGAGCGTGCACCCAAAACAGCAGCAATAATCCCCAATCCCCAAAGGCTGGTTCTGCAAGTATCTAGAACTTTTTCCCAGCGGCTTTGCTCATCCATCAGTCCAAGAGACCTCGCTCACGGGCTCTGATTTCAGTTAAGCTGCGCAGGTTTTTGCCATCTTTTTTGTCTACTTCGGGGTC
>CALBPH010000135.1 GCA_937899365.1 uncultured Leptolyngbya sp. | reverse complement strand
GATGAAAGCCTTGTGTCGTTTAAGCTAATTCATCCCCTAGAGGACGTGTGCCAATGGCTACAGCATATTCAAACCCTCATCCCAGTGGTGCTCGTCAGTAACAACCTCAGCCACAGCCGCATCAGTCGAATTGCTAACACACTGGGGGTATCGTCCTACTACATTGCGGCCGGTAAACCATCGCGGAAAAAACTACGTGAAGCAGTGGCACTTATGAAACTCCCCCACCATGAAATTGCCATGGTGGGCGAACGGATGATTACCGATGTTATAGGGGGAAATCGCCTGGGCCTATTTACGGTTCTAGTGGAGCCTATGGTAGACCCAGTGGCGGCCAGTTCCCCTAAGCAATGCCTTCGTAATGCTGAAATTTGGATATCAAAACGTCTGGGGGTGGTTTTGACGACCCGAGACCTAGAGGGCTAAAAATCTATAAAAAAGATTACGCCCCCCGGGGTTGGCATGATTTTATTGCGACGATAATTGTATTGAATCGGATCGCCTTTTATAAAGATCCTGACGAATAAACGCGCGCGACTATTTGAGATGGGGGCAGCCTTGGCTGTACCCCTTCTTTATTTTTGACCCCCTCCCCTGATAAATTTTCGTGACTGCATCACCGGCCCTTAATCAGACAAACCAGCTCGAAACGGCCAACGCTCAGACCATTGTGGTCAAAATCGGTACGTCTAGCCTGACCAGCACCGATAACCAGCTGGCCCTATCGGTGCTGGCCCGTCTGGTAGAAACCCTCAGTCAGCTGCGGCGACAGGGCCATCGGGTAATTTTGGTGTCCTCTGGCGCGGTGGGGGTGGCCTGTGCCCGACTGGGTCTCAGCGAACGGCCCAAGGCCATTGAGCAAAAACAGGCGGTGGCCGCCGTTGGCCAAGGGCGACTGATGCGGGTATACGACGACCTGTTTACTGTGTTAGAGCAGCCCATTGCCCAGGTTCTGCTCACCCGGAGCGATTTGATGCAGCGTTCGCGCTATGTAAATAGCTATCGCACCTTTCGACAGCTCTTTAAGCTCAACGTTATTCCCATCGTTAATGAAAATGACACCGTTGCCGTCGATGAGCTTAAATTTGGGGATAATGATACGCTTTCGGCCCTGGTGGCCAGTCTGGTGGGGGCCGACTGGCTATTTTTACTCACCGATGTAGACCGGCTTTACTCCGCCGATCCTCGGGCCAATCCAGATGCAAAACCGATCACCTGGGTGCAACATCTAGAAGATCTAAACATTGATGTGGGCGATCGTGGCTCGGCCTGGGGCACGGGTGGCATGATCACCAAGCTAGAAGCGGCCCGTATTGCCACCAGCTCAGGCATTCGCATGGCCATCACCAACGGTCAGTCGCCGGATAACATTCTCAAGATTTTGGCGGGTGCCCCCTTAGGAACTCAATTTGCCCCCCAGCCCAAACCGAATAATGCTCGCAAACGTTGGATTGCCAATGGGTTAAAACCTAATGGCCGACTATATTTAGACCCTGGAGCGGCCCGTGCCATTGGCCAGGGTGGGAAGTCTTTGCTGTCTGCTGGCATTGCAGCAATTGAGGGGGACTTTCAAGCACAGGATGCGGTGGTAATGTGCGATCGCAACGGCCAAGAAATTGCCCGTGGTCTCGTTAACTATAATCACCATGAACTTCAGCAGATTCGCGGACGTCGTTCTAGTGAAATTTCCATGATCTTGGGCTATGACGGTGCCGATACCGTTGTCCATCGAGATAACTTAGTGCTAAATCCTGACGCCCCAGTTCTTTAAATGAAACCTATGGCAGAGAACAATTAGTCCTATTAACTCCTATTAACTGAGTCCTCACAGGGCTTCCAACACTGACAGTAGGCCTATCATTCCCCTGGGGACCGTATGGCTATTTTTATGGCGTGACTGATTTAGAGACTGAGCCGAGCGCTCAGATATGCCCCATGACACCATCTCAAAGATCAGCAACGCCGTTTTATTAACAACATAACTCCTTACTTTTACCAATTCTCCCTATGACTAACCCAAGCAAGTCAGCCCCATCGATTTTAGTAACGGGGGGGGCTGGATATATCGGCTCCCATGCCGTACTAGCCCTAGAGCAAGCGGGCTACCAAGTGGTTATTTTGGACAGCCTGGAATACGGTCACCCGGACCTGGTCCAGCAGCACCTTAACGCCAAACTCATCAAAGGCAACACAGCCGATCGCAACCTGTTAGATCAGCTCTTTGAGCAATACAACTTTGCCGCGGTGATGCACTTTGCCGCCTACATTGCCGTAGGCGAGTCGGTAACCGCTCCGGCTGAGTACTATCGCAACAACGTCTACGGCACTCTCAATCTGCTACAGGCTATGGAAGCAGCCGGGGTTAAGCGGCTTGTATTTTCGTCTACCTGCGCCATATACGGCCCGCCCAAAACCGTCCCCATTCCAGAAGATCATCCCAAAAACCCCATCAGTCCCTATGCCAGCAGCAAACTGATGGTGGAAATGATGCTCCAGGATTTCCAAAAAGCATACGGACTGCAGTCCGTATGCTTCCGCTATTTCAATGCGGCCGGCGCAGATCCCCAAGGTCGTCTAGGGGAAGATCACAATCCTGAAACGCATTTAATTCCATTGGTGCTCCAAACCGCCCTGGGGAAACGGGACCATATCTCTATTTATGGCACCGACTACCCCACCCATGACGGCACCTGCATTCGCGACTACATCCACGTGGCCGATCTTGCCGATGCCCACGTTAAAGGGGTGCAGTACCTAGTGGACGGCGGCGAAACCGCCTTTATCAATTTGGGGAATGGCAATGGCTTCACCGTTAAAGAAGTGATTGAAACAGCCCGAAAAGTGACGGGGCATGCCATTCCGGCGGTGGAGTGTGCGCGTCGCCCTGGGGACCCCCCCAGCCTGATTGGCAGTAGTGACCACGCCCGTCAGCGCCTGGGATGGATTCCCCAATATGCCGACCTTGAAACCATCATTAGCCACGCATGGCAATGGCATCAGCAGCGTCACGGCTTGCAAGAATCGCCCCATTAATCTTTCCGGAATAAATTAGCTTTGGTAGTACTGATAAGAAGCATATTGAATCGGTAGTTTTACCGTCAGTTCTAAGCTTTTTTGTACGGCTTTACCCATGAGCGCCCTTAAGGGAAAATACGCAAATAGGGAAAAGTAACTATATCCGGATAATTCAAGGGATTGAGTGCACTAGAATGAGCAAATCATTCATCAATTCTTTCCCATGGCATTTCGCTAAGGGCAGTATCTAATCAGCAGCAGGCGCACCCATGGCAGTGGCAACCACAATCGTCAATCAATGGCAGCAACGGCTTGAGTCTGATTTGCCTGATCAAAGCCAAGATACCCATACAGCGATTACCCAGTGGCTCTGCGGCGAAGACACCGAGCGATTTGAGGCGCTTTCTCGTAAAGATTTATCCATTGCCACCCAGGCCATGGATTATCGATATCGTATTTTTTATAAGACCTACTGGGGATTGCCTCCAGATCGCGCCTATCAAACCCTAATGCGAAAGCTGGGTGGGCTGTTTTTAGTCCGTAGCAAAATCCGTACATGGATTGCCTTGAGCCGCGATCGTCAGCGCCAGGTCAAGGATGTTTTGCAAGAAATCATCCAGGAAATGCTGCAAAGCGATCGCCATCTGCAACAGCAGATGAGCTGGATTTCTAAGATTACAAAGCGTACCCAGCTGCGTAATCTGCTGACCATGGCCACTATCGAGGAATACTGCCTACGGCCAATTCGCAATCAGCCCCTGATTGTCTATCGCTTTGTCAACTACCTGCGGCGCTCTCAACGGGGTGGTATGACCCAAGTACCGGGTGCTCAATTAATTCAGCTGATCTCAGAAGAGATTGGCACTGATGATACCGACAGCACCATTAGTCTGTTTGATCTTCAAGCTGTAGGCACCTACGAACAACAACAGTCCTTTGAGGAAACTCAGCGGGCTCGTCAGTCAGTTAAAGATAGCTTTATTGATTATTTACAAGAAACCTTAGGGACGACAGCCACCCAATGGCTGGAACTACATCTACAGGGTTATACCCAGGACAGCATTGCTAAAAAGCTCGACATGTCGATCAATCAGGTCTATCGACTCCGAGAAAAAATCAGCTACCACGCGATTCGCATTTTCACCCTGAAAGAACAGCCAGAACTTGTGTTGAGCTGGTTAAAAACCACGCTCACAGACCATGACTTGGGGCTGACGTCTACCCAATGGCAGGCCTACTGGCAAGGGCTAGAACCCTCTCAACAGCAGCTACTGTCTGAATTAAAACAGGGAACTGATATCGATGCGATCGCACAAAAGCTAGGGTGTAAATCTAAACAAGTCATGAGTGAATGGGCTAAGCTTTACCTAGCCGCTCAAAACCTGCGAACCTAGCGAACTGGGCTCTTGAAGGTTGTCTTCGGGCAACGGGCATGGGTGCTCTATGGGCAGGTTTTCCCATTCACATCATTGTGCCTGTACCTTGACCTTCGTTATTCCTTCCTAGGCAGTTGCCATGTCAATCTTCCCCGAAGACAATGCCTTATTCACTCCATTGTCTGGTCTCCAAAAGACTGAAATCAAGGCAGATTTAGACCAAATGTTTCTGCTGATAGAAGGTATTTTGCCCTTTGAGGCCTGCCTGTACTATCAGGTTTTGCCCCTTTCAATTGAGGGCAGCAGCTTAAATCTAGGCATGGTTAACCCCGATGATAGTACGGCATCGGACTATGTCAGACGCCTAGTGTCATACATTAACTGCTCCATCGTGTCGCGGCCCATTGCATCCGACTGGCATCGGGAGATTCTCTCAAAATTCTTAAGTCATTCAGCCAAAAGCCGCCAAACCTCCCAACCTTCCCAGACTAAACCATCCAAAAAACCGGCTTCATTTGAAGAGCTGCCTACGCTAGTGGTCGAGTCTCCAACTGAGATTATCGAAGATCCCCATGCCGTAGTTATTACCCAAAAGACGACAGCTCCAGCTAAAGAGTCGGCACCTCAACCACCAGAAACGCCAGAAATCCAAAATATCCCCCTGCCATCGGCTCCAGATGCTCCCCCCTTAACCATGGAGCTAGAAGAGCAGATCTCGTCAGAGACAGATAGTTCTACAGTCGGTGACTCCACCAGTGACACAGCCAGTGAAACCGCCGCTGAGCAACCGCCAACGTCACAGGCGGAGGAAACAAGTTTTAACCCCAAAGAACTCACCCCCAAAGAACTCACCCAGATACTGCTAAAACGCATCATCACCCAGGAAGGCATTGGCAGGCTTTATTTGGAACGGCAAAGCGCAACCTGCCGTATTCTATGGAGCAAAGATGGGGTGGTGCAGTCGGTGGTAGAAGACATTTCTCCACAGCTTTTCCAAGGGGCTATCAATGAGCTAATGCGCATCATGAGTCTCTCATTGATACCGGTGCGCAAGCCCAAGCAAGTTGAAATTGAGCGCATCTATAATCAGAAGCGCATTTTACTGCGATTTCGCATCATGCCAGGAGACCACGGCGAAGAAGCCACGCTGCAAATACTTCGCGGTGCCGCGCTAAAGTTCTACCAGCAGCAGCAAATTGACAACATTAGTCGCGAAGCGCTGGGTATTGCCCACGACCTGCAGCAGCGCATTGATGAGCTGAGAACCCAGGCACAGCGAAACCTGGATGCCCAAGATACAAAACAAAAAACTCTGCCAGCAATAGTGACCATGCTTAAGCAGATGGAGCAACAGCTACACGACATCATTGACACCCCCGACTAGGCCTATCACCCAATCAAGGACGCCACTGCTAGCCTACTCGGATTCGGATGCGGGCGGTTTCTTTCGCAGCCCCTGCACCAAGCGTCGAAAGTTGATAGAAAATTCGCTCAGCCCCAGCAAACTGCCAACTTCGTCTTCTTGCCAGGAGGCGGACAATACGCCATAGCTCAGACCCAGAACACCGAGACCAAAGCAGCCTAAGGAAACAAGCAATACAACGACATTGGGTAGTTCAACGATGTGTCGCGTTAGCAGGATGTAGGACACGAAAAACGAAGCCATTCCCAGGAACGTAGGAACCCCAGAAAATACAGCCATGCGTCGCATCATCCGGCGGCTAACCACCTCTGGAATGCTACCGTCATCTTTCTGAGACCCATCAGCCCCCTGGGCAGAAGACGTCTTCCTAGGGGATGATTTTTTCGGCTCAGGAGACGCTTTGGCCGACGATGAGTTAGACGACGCTGCCTTACTGCTCGACTGTTAGCTGGACTTAGGTTCAAAGGGCAGCGACTCACGCAGAGGCTCTGACGGCATAAAACACCTGATGTTAGATTGAGCAGAAAAGGCAGTGACGCTTGAATAGCAAGGTCGTTAGCCGCGAATACCAAGGCGCTTGATCAGAGCCCGATAGCGCTCAGCATCCTGCTGAATCAAATAGGCCAGTAGACGCTTACGGCGACCAATCATACGCAGTAAACCGCGTCGCGATGAGTGGTCTTTCTTATTGGTCTGTAAATGCTTGCTCAGTCGGTTAATTTTCTCAGTGAGCATGGCTACTTGCACATCGACAGATCCAGTATCTGTTTCATGCACCTGGTAGGCAGTAATGATTGTTTGCTTTTGTTCTTGCAGGAGCGCCATAGAGCTTACCGATTACAGTCAATTAGACAAATGAATGAACTTGATTGAATAGGCAAGTTAGCACTATTCAACGCAGGATTTTGTATTGTACTACAGCAAAGCTAGTCAGTCTGGATATCTATAGAACTTGTCCTACTGTACGATTCCACAAGTACGGTCGGGGCTAGTAAAACCCTACGGCATAAAAGCAACCATGGGCCGACTGGGCATGATGAAACCATGGCCCCAACCAGTGGACCAAACTTGAGTCTGAAGCAGCTTTTTCAGGGCTGCTCCCCAGAAACTTTACGGAATCAGACGAGAAAAATATGCCTTGTGTTCTGGCTAATCTGCCTAGGGGATGTATGAGGTGATATTAATGACACCAGATTGTTCTATGTTAAGAACGACTTGAGATCACCTCAGATGCCTTAATAACCCCCTGCAAAAAAATCTAGGCCATTGTGCAAGACGTCTGGGCTCTGATTCACCCCAATGAACCCACTTGCCCAGACGTTTGAGTCAATTTGCTGGATTTTACTGTTTGAAAGGGCTAAAGCATGTCCAAGAAGGGGGGCTTCATTCGGTATAGTCCTTTTGGGAACCATTTAATATTTTTGTCATTTTTATGGCTTAAACACCTTGTTCTGTAGAGTTTTCGGCACCGTATTGCTTTTGTTGCGTCAGTAATCTTGCTTAGCCTGTCACGCCCACCCATGCTTCATTCATTGCCTGTTATTTCCCATACAGTGGCCATTTTATTAGGAGGGCTGCTCTTGGCGGCTCCTACTGGTGCAGCTGAGACACCAGCGCCCCTGGGGGAACTCTCAGAAGCGAATCCCATTAATTTGGAGATGGAACCTTCGATCTCTGATGGGATGGAAGGTTCCATCTCTGACGGGTTAGATGGGGTACAGCTGGCTATCGATGCTATCGACCCGGCCAATCGTGTCGCCCCTCCCGGGTTAGATGTGCGCTCAGGGAATGCCGCCATTAGCCCCTTTCTCGATCTGGCAATGCAGGAGGAACTGACTAATCTGATGGGTCGGTTTGAAGGGGCCTTGCTCCATGGCTATGCCAGTGGCCAACCCCCAGAATTAGCCCTAACGTCCATTCGCACCGAAGGCAGCCTCAGCGCTAGCTTAGGGGGGGCTGACCTGACCACACCACTCACCCATCCAGCCCTAGAAACCGCTCAGCAGACGCTGGATGATTGGCCAGAGCTGATGGCTCGACGTGACTATGGCACAGCCCGTCAGCGCTGGATTGAGGCTCGGCAAGCCCTGTGGAATGCTTTCCCGATCGAGCAATCCCTAGCCCAGTCCGAGATTCGGGCTATGTGGTTAGATCGCGGCACCATAGTGCGGGCACGCTCCGAGGCAAATTTAGCAGAGGTGTTTGACCGTCTGGCGGCAGCGGGCATTAATACGGTTTTCTTTGAAGCGATCAATGCGGGCTACCCCATTTATCCCAGCCGCGTTGCTCCCCAGCAAAATCCGCTGACGCGCCATTGGGATCCGTTGGCCTCAGCAGTCAAGCTGGGTAAAGAGCGGGGTATCGAAGTCCACGCCTGGGTGTGGCTATTTGCGGCTGGCAATCGTCGCCACAATGCTCTGCTAAATTTGCCGGCTAACTATCCAGGCCCGCTGCTCAATGCCAATCCGGGATGGGCTGGCTACGACCGTCAGGGCCGCAGCATACCCGTAGGTCAAGATAAGCCGTTTTTAGATCCGGCCAATCCAGAGGTGCGCAGCTATCTGATGCGCATACTGCAGGAGCTGGCAAATAATTACGATGTGGATGGCATTCACTTTGACTATGTGCGCTATCCCTTTCAAGATCCGGGGGCCAATCGCACCTATGGGTATGGCACAGCGGCTCGGCTGCGCTTTCGGGATATGAACGGTGTAGACCCGGCGATTTTGTCCCCCCGAGACAGTGCGTCGCTATCACCACGGGAACAGCGGCGACAGCGACAGCTGTGGCAGCGTTGGACAGACTTTCGAGTGGAGCAGGTGAGTTCGTTTGTGGCTGAGGCATCCCAAATGCTGCGTCAGCGGCGACCTGAACTGACCATTTCAGCAGCCGTATTTGCTAAGCCAACCCATGAGCGCATCCAAAAAATTCAGCAAGATTGGGAAACGTGGGCACAACGTGGGGACGTGGATTGGATCGTGCTGATGAGCTACGCCATGGATACCAATCGATTTGAGGATTTAATTAGTCCTTGGATTCTCGAGGCGAATTATGGTTCTACGCTGATTATTCCTGGGATTCGATTGTTGAACCTGCCGGAAATGGCGGCGTTGGATCAGATTCAGACCCTGCGGGATCTGCCGGTCAGTGGCTACGCTCTGTTTGCGGTGGACAATTTGCAGCGGGGTATTCAAACGCTGCTGAATAATACCCAGGGGGAACCAGGGGTGCCCCAATCACTACCACAGCAGCAACCCTTTAATACCGCCACCGAGCGCTATCAGGCGTTACAACGGGAATGGAGTTGGCTTTTGAATAATGGTCAACTATTGATGCGCGAAGAGAAGATGACGCAGTGGGTGAACGATGTCAATCGCTTGGGCGATCAGCTGACTGATTTGGCGGCGGCTCCCTCCCATCGCAAGTTAGAGGAGGTGAGATCGCAACTCGACCAAATCGATCGGGTGATCACCTCTGACATGTCGGTTAAATCGCAGCAAAACCGCTATCGGCTACAAACCTGGGAACATCGTCTGGCCACCATCGACCATCTACTTGCCTACGGAGAAGAGCGATTCATTCCTTAAGCCCCGTCTTAAGCCCTGTAGATAAGGCATTGGCTGAGAGCTTGAATAAGGGCCATCCCATGGGACTACAGGAATAAATAGGAAAAGTTGATATAAGCCCTTGGCTGTGGGGCAGAATAGTCTGATAGATCTACCCCCGGTAGTTAATGACATCAGAGCCCCAACCATCACCCCATGGTATCGACCCAGTTTCCTCACCCATTGAGAAACTCGAACAGCTCATCTTGACCCGCCAGGCCACGGTCGGTGTGGTGGGGTTAGGGTATGTCGGGCTACCCTTCGCTGTCGAAAAAACGAAGGTAGGCTTTAACGTCATCGGTATTGAACAAAACCCACAACGAGCAGCGCGGGTTAATCAGGCCGATAGCTATATCGATGATGTTGATTCAGACATTTTGAAGCAGGCGATCACCCATAACAAACTCAAGGCGGTCACCAGTTTTGACAACGTTGTGGATATGGACGTCATTGTTATTTGCGTCCCCACACCGTTGACTAAGAATTTGACCCCTGACTTGAGCTATGTAGAAAGTGTGGCGCACCAAATTGGGACTCACCTGAGACCTGGGCAGTTAATTTCTCTAGAATCCACAACCTATCCTGGCACCACCGATGATGTGATTCGACCGATCTTAGAAAACATCAGCGGCCTTAAACAGGGCCAAGATTTCTTTTTGGCCCACTCACCAGAGCGGGTTGATCCGGGCAATCAGCGCTACACCACACAAAATACAAATAAGATTGTTGGCGCCTCCGATCCATCGTCACTAAAGGCAGCAGAGCTGTTTTACCAACAGACAATTCAGTATGTGGTGCCCGTGAGTTCGGCTAAAGCGGCAGAGCTGGTCAAAGTATTTGAAAATACCTTTCGAGCGGTCAACATTGCCTTGGTCAATGAGCTAGCCCTACTCTGCGACCGACTAGATCTGAACGTTTGGGAAGTATTAGATGCGGCTAATACTAAACCCTTTGGCATCATGCCCTTTTACCCCGGTCCTGGTGTGGGCGGCCACTGTATTCCCATCGATCCACACTATTTAGAATGGAAAGCCAAAGAAGTTAATTTCAACACCCGCTTTATTGCCTTAGCAGGAGAAATTAATCGAAGAATGCCCTCTTTTGTTAGGAGTAAGGCATTTCGGGTGCTTAACCAGCTAGGCATAGCCCCGTCTAAGGCAAAGATTTTGGTGCTTGGCATTACCTATAAAAAAGACCTGGCAGATTGGCGTGAATCTCCGGCTATTGAGATTATCAAATTTTTATCTAAGGACCAAGTAACGTTGGAGTACCACGATCCCTACGTTGCTGAAATTTCCGTAGACGGCCAAACGTTCAAAAGCATCTCGTTAGCCCCCCAGACTATTGCTAATGCGGATTTGGTGCTGATTGCCACAGACCATAGCTGTATCGACTATGAACAGGTGGTTAATCACGCTAAGGTAGTGCTCGATACTCGAGGAATCACTCGCAATTTAGATTGCGATCGCACCAAGGTAACCCTGTTATGACCCAAGTAATTGTGGTGGGCAGCGGCCACTGGGGTAAAAACCTGGTCCGCAACTTCTACGAGCTGGATAGCCTGGCGGGTGTGGTGGAGGTATCGGCACCGCTACGACAGCGGGTCAAGGAGCAGTACCCCCATGTGCCGGTGTTTAGCGACTTTACAGAGGCCCTAGCAACAGACATATCAGCCGTCGTATTGGCGACCCCAGCCCCCAGCCATTATTCCCTGGCCCTGGCGGCCCTCAAGGCAGGCAAAGATGTCTTTGTGGAAAAGCCCATGACGTTACGGGCAGCCGAAGCCCGAGAGTTAGCCACCTATGCCAACACCCACGATCAGATTCTGATGGGGGGCCATTTGCTGTTATATCAACCGGCCATTGTCTGGATGCGGAACTATCTCACATCAGGCAAAGCCGGTCAGGTGCAGCACATTTCCACTCACCGGCTCAACCTTGGCAAGGTTCGCACCACGGAAAATGTCTGGTGGTCTCTGGCTCCCCATGACATCTCGATCATTTTAGATTTGCTCGGCCATCCTAAACTCCAACAGGTAAACGCGTCCGGGCATAGACGGTTACAACCTGACATTGCAGACGATGTCCATGTTGATTTGACCTTCGAGTCAGGCCAAACAGCCCACCTACACTGTTCATGGCAATGGCCACTGAAGCAGCGGGGGCTGGTTGCGATCGCAACCGAACAGATGCTGGTTTACGACGAGATTCAGCAATTGGTCACAATTCACAACAAGCGCATTGACCCTAAACTCATCGCTGTTGACGACGGTACCACCGTCATTGATATTGCCGATGCACAGCCCTTAAAATTGGAATGCCAACACTTTTTAGAGTGCGTAAAGACTCGCCAAACACCCCACTCGGACGGCTGGAATGGAGTGGCGGTAGTCAATATTTTAGAGAATGTGCAAGAGGTTTTAAATGGCTAATTATACTGCCCATGAAACAGCCTGCATTGACCCAGGTGCCCGGGTGGGCGCAGGGACTAAAATCTGGCACTTTAGCCATGTTATGCCCAAAGCAAAAATTGGGAGAAACTGTTCCTTAGGTCAAAATGTTTATGTGGCCAATAATGTTGTCATTGGCGACGGCTGCAAAATTCAAAACAATGTCTCTCTCTATGAAGGCGTGATCTTAGAAGACTTCGTTTTCTGCGGCCCGAGCATGGGCTTTACCAATATTAAAACTCCTCGCTGCGAGTTTCCCCGCAACACGTCAGACGATTACCACAC
>CALBPH010000134.1 GCA_937899365.1 uncultured Leptolyngbya sp. | reverse complement strand
TCTAAATCAACTTCACCTTGGGTAGGATATTTAGGCGCTCATCCCTTAGTTGCCAGTATTGCTGCGAACGGCGTTTGCCATAAACAATCTCTCGAATAAAGCGAGTCTCCTGACGACCATCGCTAAATGTTCGCGCATAAGCGCGCCATCGGTTGGTCCGCACTTTTTGTTCTTTCGGTAGCCATACAGCATGATTAGAACGGATAGCAAGCACGTAGGGCAGAGTCAACGTGTGTAGCAATGACACAAAATTACTACCGCTTTCTCCATATTCACTATCAGCGAGTACCAGCTCAAACTCAAAGCCAACGTCAATCAGGGCTTGAATCATGTCAGCCGCTATCTTTGGTTTGCTCTGATAGCAATCACCTACTTTCAATCGTTCTTTGGGCTTATACACCTCAAACATTAGCGGAAAGGTGATGTTATCAATTACACCGTAAGCATCAACCGAAACAATGCCATTCTCTACTTTGCCTAGATTGCCGATATACTGGCGTTTGACATAGTCAGTGGTGTGACCTTTCTTGCGGTCGCCCGTTTCATCAATGACCAGTATCAGCTTGCGTCCCTTCAGTAGCTTCAGAATGAAGTCTAGTCGCCTCTCTCGTAGGTGTTGGACTTGCCAGGGCGAGCTAACTAAAAACTGTTGCAGCGATTGGGCATTGGGTAAACCGTTGACCTTGGCAACCGCTGGCAGAGATTTTCGCGGAATCTCGGCTATCGCTCCAACGTGCAGATGTTTGAATGCTTCGAAGCTCCTCACTTCCGCGAATAAATCTCGATAACTTTCACAGTATTCATCCACAAACCTAACAGTAGGCTTCGCAGCTCGCGGGGCAATCATCGGTGCTCGCTCAAATCAACCTTATCCTATTCTGATTTTTCTCTTGCCGAAGCCATTGAAGAGCGGTAAGGTCAAACTCGCCATATTCAATATCCCGCTGCACTTCAAAAGCTTTGTCCTGGGCTAATTTAAGGTTCAGTGGCGTATCTGAAATGCCCAGGGAAATGTAATGGCGCTTGCCACCCTGGGTAAAGACCAGCTGCAGTCGGTTATTGGAGTTTTTGACTTTGACGGTTCCCCCTGAGGATTTCCGACGGGACGATTTGGCATACATAATCATGCCCTCCAAAAATAGAACTCGCGTTCTACTTCATGATAATCATTTACCCCATTTTTTTACCCCAATCACCTGCTCAAACCTGTCTAAACTGACCCAAAAATGTCCAACGTGTTTTCAGAGGGGGCGCTAAAACGCCGACTGGGCAAAGCTCAAAAGCCTTGCCCAGTCGGGGAAACCATTGATTTCTCTAGAAAGCTGGTGATCCGACTCGAACGGACGACCGGCTGATTACAAATCAGCTGCTCTACCAACTGAGCTACACCAGCGAAGCTTTCGCATTATACCCAAGTTTGACACTCTTACGTAAACTGTTTTTCATTCCATCAAGGTTAGGGCAGATACACGGCAAAGAACCTGCCCTAACAGTCCCATTGGCGGCGGCTAGGCCTTATTGTTTTCCATGGCCCAGCGGGCGAGTTCAGTCCGGTTATGTAGGCCGGTTTTACCCAGCATGTTGCTGACATGGCTTTCGATGGTACGCTGGCTAACTTTAAGTTCTTCGGCAATTTCGCGGTTGGCCATGCCTCGGGCGACAAACTGCACCACTTTAAGTTCCGTGGGCGTTAGCTCAACATCAAAAGGTACCTGGATGGTGGGAGCACCGCCGCCAGATTTAGTCTGATGATGAATCAAACGAGATGCCTGCTTAAGTGAAGATTCTACTTGAGCAACTAACTCTTCGGGTTCGAAGGGTTTAACCATATAGACATCCGCACCCGTGGTTAGGCCTTTGACTCGATCTTGGCTTTGGCCCTTAGCGGACAAAAATAGGATGGGAATCCAGCTCTTGCCAGGATCTTGGCGTACCTGCTCAACAAAGGCATAGCCATCCATTTCAGGCATCATGACATCGCATATAATCATGTCAGGTACCAAGCCACCGAGTACATCAAGGGCTTCGCGACCATTGCCCGCCGTTACAACTTGATAACCGCGAAACTCCAAGTAATCTCTAACCAGCAGGATGAGGTTAGGATCATCGTCTATCAGTAAGAGTTTCTTTTGATCGCCAGTAGTGGGTTCTTTCATGCCGTGTACTTGTGTTACTCGAAGGCTAATGGGATAAGAAAAAAGGTGATAAAAGAAGATAAGCTCAAAATTTATTAGGTCGTCCTCGGTTAGGTTCCAAGGGGATTGAAGCTAGTGCCTGCAACCCAGTTAGTCGTTTATATACACCTTTGTTGATGATACTGTACGGACTATAGTCAATCAGGGGCATTTTATTAAGCGCAGTTAAATTTATTGCAAGGTTGTACATAATTAAATTTTTGGTGCCCGTGGAAGTAAATGGCAGTAACTGCTTTTATGTCAACTGCTTGACCCATAAGTTCAAATCAAGTGTTCCCAATCAATCAATAGGATCACGGATCGCCCGGTACTTATTTACATCAGGCAGTGGACGTTTCAGGAAAACGTAGTCTTCCACGACATGATTGCCAATGAGATGCTCTTGGATAATGCGTTCTATCACATCTGGTGTGGCGCTGTGATACCAAACACCGTCAGGATAAATGACCAAAATAGGTCCCTGCTGGCACACCCTTAGACAGTTTGCTTTGGTTCGAAAGACGCAGCTAGGGTTCTCTTCAGTTGGAATGTCTAGTTTTAACTCTTGCAATCTTTTTTTGAGATAATTCCAGGCATCAATGCTGCTGGCTTTATTACAGCACTTGGGCTTGGTTTGGTCGGCGCATATAAAGACATGGCGCTCAATGCTATTGAGCGCTAAGGCGTCTACACACTGTGATAAAGAATTACTCATTGAAGGAAACGTATCACTTTGGGGGTAACAACCCTATGGGCATGATCACACTGCTAACAGATTTTGGTCACACAGATAGCTATGTTGGTGTGATGAAGGGGGTGATTGCCAGCATTAGCCCTCAATGTCAGGTGGTTGATCTGACCCATGGGATCTGCCCTCAGGATATCTTGGCTGCTCGGTTTAATTTGCTGACTAGCTATGGGTATTTCCCAAGTGGAACAGTCCATGGAGTTGTGGTTGATCCAGGTGTGGGGACGCAGCGGGCTGCTGTAGCGGCCCAAGTAACGGCTGCTGTCGGCTTTCACACTATTGTTGCGCCCGATAACGGTATTTTGACCGGGTTTCCGATTACGGCGGCTGTTGCTTTGACAAATGCTGACTATTGGCTCACGCCTCAGCCTAGTTGCACGTTCCATGGCCGCGATATCTTTGCACCTATTGCTGCGCATTTGGCGAGTGGAGTATCTCTGGAAAATCTGGGTGTTCCGATATCGGTTTCTAGCCTGGTAAGTTTAGAAATCCGTGACGCTGTAGCGACCGACCAGGGCTATCGAGGCAGCATTCAGTACGTTGACCACTTTGGCAATTTGGTGACCACGATTGTGGGAGACAGGGTAACGAGTCAGGCTTGGCACGTTTGCATGGATAAATATGTTGTGCCGTACTACACCACCTATGGCCATGCGGAGGCTGGAACCGCTCTGGCGCTCGTTGGCAGTCACGGCTATGTCGAGATTGCTGTTAATGGCGGCAGTGCGGCCCAGGCATTTGGGGCGAAGGTAGGAGATGAGGTGGAGTTACTTACTTTTGCCATGGGTGGGGCAGGGCGGTGCTTTGATGCTCCGATTTAGCCAGCCGATGGCCTGTTCTAGTCGGGGTAAGGCTTCTTCTGGATTATCGTTGAGCAAATAGACAAGGGCTGCGGCCACTTGCTCTTTTGCCCGGATCTGCCGGTTTGAATTTAGTCGATGCCAGTCGCTGGGACTGATGGCTAACTGTTTTGCTAGCGCTTGGGCTAGCGCCAGCGGCTCAGCATCTTGCAGATTTAGGGAATTATGGTCAGAGGCCATTTTTGTATCATTCATGGGGGATTGCGTAGGGTGTGGGCTGTGCCTAACCTAGGCCATAAAGGTTTCTCGATAGATTCCTCTCCTGTACTTTAAGTGTATATCTACTGTATGAGCCTGGTTGCACGATGAAATCGTCTCTGCCCTTGACTGAGCAAGATCTCACTGATTTTGCTGTGGCCCTAGAGGAAACGGATAAGGACTTTAATGCTTTGCGTCAGCGCTATATCGATGTGCGCGAGGCATTTGCTCAACGCACCCAGGCCCAGGCCCAGATTACCCAGGGGCATTTGCCCAGGGCGGAGTTAAAACGCCTGCATGAGCAAATTGAAACCCTAGAGGAAACGTTGGAAAACCAGCTGATGTCTTGGAATATTCTAAAGGAACCTTTTTGGCAGGTCCTGCGGTTTGTGGGGTTGGGATTGGTGCTGGGATGGTTTTTTCGAGGGTGGTTTGGGTCGTAAAGACTACGGCTTGCGCTACCTTAGATAAAGTTTGGCTGCATCCAGATTCTGCCGTTTGTAACGGGGAAAGGCATAGAGTCTTAATCTGGATGTGGTTTGGAGTAAAAAAACGGCGTAGGTAATGACCACTCAACGCATCAAGCACATCCTGAAATCCGGTAACCCTGGCGAGGTTGTTACTATCCAAGGCTGGGTCCGCACTAAGCGCGATTCTAAAGCATTTAGTTTTTTAGATATTAATGATGGCTCTTCCATGACGGGGCTGCAGGTGATTGCGGATGCCAAGATTGAGGGCTATGTCGATGCGATGAAGCGGATTACCACGGGAGCCTCGGTGGTGGTGACGGGCACCTTAGCGGAGTCGCCGGGTAAAGGGCAGCGGGTGGAGCTGCAGGCTAGCAGTCTTGAGGTGGTGGGTGAGTCGGATGCGGAAACCTATCCGTTACAGAAAAAACGGCATTCGTTTGAGTTCTTGCGGGGGCTGGGGCATTTGCGATCGCGCACCAACACCCTGGGTGCTGTCTTCCGGGTGCGCAATGCCTGTGCCAATGCCATCCACGAATTTTTCCAAAGCCGTGACTTTCTCTGGATCCACACCCCGATCTTGACGGCGAGTGACTGTGAAGGAGCGGGGGAAATGTTCACCGTCACCAGCATGAATCTGGACAAGTTACCCAAGGGTGACAACGGCAAAGTGGACTATGGCCAGGACTTTTTTGGGAAGCCCACCTACCTGACCGTGAGTGGACAGCTGGAAGCCGAAATTATGGCCATGGCCTTTAGTAACGTCTACACCTTTGGTCCCACGTTCCGAGCTGAGAACTCTAATACGTCTCGTCATCTGGCCGAGTTTTGGATGATGGAGCCGGAGATGGCCTTCTGCGATCTCGAAGGAAATATGGATTTGGCGGAAGAGTTTCTCAAATTTGTCTTTAAGCGGGTGTTAGAAGACTGTCCTGATGATATGGAATTCTTTAACAAACGAATTGAGAAAACAGTTTTAGAGACTGCTGATAACATCATCAATAATGAGTTTGAGCGCATCACCTATACAGATGCTATCAATCTGTTAGAGAAATGCGACAAAAAATTTGAATACCCGGTCTCCTGGGGCCTAGACATGCAGTCAGAGCATGAACGCTACCTGGCGGAAGAGTATTTCAAAAAGCCGGTGATTGTTACGGACTATCCCACCGAGATTAAAGCCTTTTATATGCGTTTAAATGACGGTGGTAAGACCGTTGCTGCAATGGATGTGTTGGCCCCGCGCATTGGGGAGATTATTGGCGGGTCCCAGCGGGAAGAGCGGTTGGATGTGCTGGAGGCACGCATTGCTGAGGCTGGATTGCCTAAAGAAGACTACTGGTGGTATATGGATCTGCGGCGTTACGGTACGGTGCCCCATGCGGGCTTTGGCCTTGGCTTTGAGCGGCTGGTACAGTTTATGACTGGCATGGCCAATATCCGCGATGTGATTCCCTTTCCGCGCACGCCGGATAATGTGGAATTTTAGCTTGGGGAAATTTCATCGCATTGTTAAGATGGAACATCATTTGCCATCCATACTAGAAAAGCCAGGATCTGTTCGACTGGGGGGAGAGAATATACCCTTAGGTCAATGGTGATGGTTGATTCTACCAGAGAGAGAAACTGCCACTGAACACCGTTGCTGATGCTACCGTAGATAGTGGCAATGGGCTTCTCTTGAGATTGGTTAAAGCGTTGAGCAGCAACCATTTCAGCAATGCACTGACCAAACCCTGTTTTGAGGTCAGTTTTTT
>CALBPH010000133.1 GCA_937899365.1 uncultured Leptolyngbya sp. | reverse complement strand
CGGTGATGCTCGCCAAACGCTACAGCCCTTAGCATCCCAGGGCTGGCAGGCCGATGCCATTTTATTTGATCCCTTTTCCCCCACCCGCTGTCCCCAGCTTTGGACGGTGGAGTTCTTTACCCTGGTTGCCCAGTGCCTGGACCCTAGCGGCATTTTGGCCACCTACTCCTGTTCCGCCGCCGTCCGCTCAGCCATGGGGCTAGCGGGGTTAACTATCGGCTCACTGCCTGGGATAGGCCGCCACTGGCCCTGCACCATCGCCACCAAAGACCAGCGCCCCCTGCCCGGTCTATCTCAGCAAGAGCAAGAGCACCTACAAACCAGGGCCGCCATTCCCTACCGTGACCCCACCCTGAGCGCCACCGCCAAAGCAATTGTGGCCCAGCGAGAACAGGAACAGCAGCAATGTCAGTTGGAACCAACTGGCGCCTGGCGACGACGTTGGTTAACGGGGCATCAACGCCCAAAGTAGGCCAGCGCACTTGGGGAGTCCAACCTCAGCGCGGTATACTCCTCCCGTAATTTTCGAATTTTTTAAGCTAACGTTTACTCTAATAATTCCTATGACTCACCCATTGGCAGTGGCTGTATTAGCAGCAGGTAAGGGAACCCGGATGCGATCGCAACTGCCCAAGGTACTCCATCCCTTGGGAGGTCGCACCCTGGTGGAAAATGTACTGGCCAGTTTGGACCAGGTACAGCCCGAGCGTCAAATCGCCATTGTCGGATACTTGGCCGACGAGGTGCGCTCTGCCTTGGCCCATGTCAGTGAGTTAGAGTTTGTCGAACAAACGGAACAGCTAGGAACAGGCCATGCTGTGCAACAGGTGATTCCAGCATTGGCAGGGTTTGAGGGGAATCTGCTTGTGCTCAACGGCGATGTGCCGCTCCTACGGCCTGAGACCATCGCCAAAATGGTACAAACCCATGTAGACAACAACAATGCAGCCACAATTTTAACCGCTCAGTTTGATGACCCCACGGGCTATGGACGGGTGTTTTGCGACGACAACTATATTGTCTCTGAGATTATTGAACACCGCGACTGCACCCCAGACCAGCGCAACAACAAGCGCATTAACTCAGGTATCTACTGCTTTAACTGGCCCAAGCTCATGCCGGTGCTGCCCCCCCTCAAGTCCGACAACGATCAGAAAGAATATTATCTGACCGATGTGGTGAAGGAGCTAGCCCCAGTGATGGCCCTGGATGTTGACGATATCGAAGAGATTTCTGGCATCAACAACCGCAAACAGCTCTCAGATGCGGCCACCGTCCTACAGGACCGCATCAAAGATGAGCTCATGCTGTCTGGCATCACCATGATTAACCCCGATAGCATTACCATCGATGCCACGGTCTCTGTCGCACCGGATGTGGTGATTGAACCCGAAACCCACCTGCGTGGCACCACCACCATTGCCGCTGGCTGTCACATTGGCCCTGGCACCCTGATCGAAAACAGCGCTATCGGAGCAGGCACAACCGTTCGATATTCTGTTGTTAGCGATAGCACCATAGAAGGGGCTGGCCAAATTGGCCCCTACACTCACCTACGCAGACAGGCCATCCTCGGTGAGGGCTGCCGCGTTGGCAACTTTGTTGAGATCAAACAGTCTCAGCTGGGTAACAACACCAATGCCGCCCACCTATCGTATCTAGGGAATGCCACCCTGGGGGATAAAGTCAACATTGGCGCAGGCACCATTACGGCCAACTATGACGGCGTTAATAAGCATCCTACGGTGATTAAGGACAACACCAAAACCGGCTCCAACAGTGTGTTAGTGGCTCCGGTGACCCTGGGTGAAAATGTTACGGTTGGCGCAGGGGCGGTGGTGACTAAGGATGTTGATGCCAACTGTCTGATTGTTACCCGCGGAGAGCGACGGGTAATCAAAGACTGGCAACCTAAGCTTACAAATAAGAACGCCCCTAAAAAGTCATAAGGGCCAAATCTAATCGTTCCAACGACGGATATTCAGCCACGGATATTCACCGTTGGAACGATTGATAGCGCTCCTAACGGACGGCCGTTTCTATAAACTGTCGTCCACACTCTTTACACAGATAGTTTTGTTTACTCTGGCGACGGCCATTTTTCTTGATACTCTGAGAATGGCAGCTTGGACAAGAGATTTGTAAATCATCAGACGTCTTAACAACGTTTTTTGACTGGGCAAACACCTGTACAACTCGCATTTTACTCAGTTCTAAATGCTGTCTAATAGATTGAGTGGCCGCCTCAGTATCTCGATTTTCAATGGCATGAAACAACTGCCAATGTTCGGTATGGATGGCCTCTACATCAATGGGCACTTGTAAAATTTGTAGCCGTAGCAGCTTCACCTGGTTTGACAACTGCTCGAGCAGGGATAGCAGCCAAGGATTTTGCGAACTTTCAGCAATCAGCCGATGAAAGTCATAGTTGAGCTTCAGCTGCTGTAGACTCTGATGATCGTGCTCGGGGGCTGACCGGTTGTCAGCCTTAACTTGCTCGTTGAAAATTGCCTCGGATTGGACTAAAGTTTGCTCCAATGCCTGAATTTGAGCTGACGTAGCATAGCGACAAGCCCCTTCGACGGCCAGCTGTTCTAAGGCAATTCGGCAATCATATAGATGGATTGCACTATCTAAAGAAATCTCAACAATCGTCACACCGTCTGGAGAGTCAATCGTCAGCAACTGTTCTTGCTGCAATCGCCGAATGGCTTCTCGAATGGGTGTGCGGCTAACGTCAAGCTGCTTGGCCAGCTGACTCTCATTTAAGCGCTCTCCTAACCCTATCTCCCCAGACAAAATGGACGTCCGTAGAGCCAGGTAAATCCGTTCGTGTAGGGGTTGAGAAAAGGGCTTACTAACCAATTGCTATGGACTTCAAACAACACTTGCATCTGTAATCTAGCCGATTACCTAGGGACTTAGAGCCAGCGTGTAAACTTTTTTAAAGGATTGGAAAAGACTTTGCTGCCGATAGGTTCAAAAGCTGTTGAGAGGTCCACCGAGCATTAGGTCTTGGCCGATTATCCTTGTCTAAATTAGCGCCGTAGGCGTTGGCAAGACTCTGACTCATGTGAACGAGCCGTGATACGGTCCATAGGTTTGACGATTGATTTCTCACCATTGTGTAGCGTCCTGGTTTGTGTAGAGTTTTGATACTCCCACAATAAAAAAATATGACGACAGATACCAATACTGGCTCGAATCATTTACATGAATAGATTAGATGGACTGTCTCAATTCACCTGCCAGGTGATTACAGGTTTCGATCAGTTTCTCCATTTGGACAGTGACTAGTCGCCCGCGGTCAATCACCTTTCTGCCATTGATAAAACTGTAGTCGACTGAGGGGGGCTGACAAAAAATGAGGGCGGCGACGACATCGTGATGGCTGCCGACAAATGCAGGAGTATCCAGGTTAAAGGCAATGAAGTCGGCTGACATGCCAGGGGCTAGGTAACCAATGTCGTCCCGTCCTAGAACAGCAGCTCCCCCGCGAGTTGCCAGTTCTAAGGTTTCACGGGCAGTGATGGCAGCGGCCGATTGCTCACGCACACGGGCCAGTAAGAAGGCGGTACGGGCCTCCTGCAACAGGTGGGTGGCATCGTTAGAGGCGGCTCCATCGACACCGATACTAACGGGCACACCTGCTGTCATCAGTTTACGAATAGGCGCAATCCCACTGGCAAGGCGCATGTTGCTACAGGGACAGTGGGCCACGCCGGTGTGGGTCTGGGCAAATTTTTGGATGGCGGCATCGTCTAGTTGAACACAGTGGGCATGCCAAACATCGTCCCCAAGCCAACCGACAGATTCGGCATAGTCTCCGGGTCTCAGCCCAAATTTCTCTAGGCTGTAGTCCACATCGCTTTGATTTTCGGCCAGGTGGGTGTGGAGTCGCACGCCTGGATAGGTGCGGGCTAGGGCCGCTGACTCGCGCATTAAATCGGGCGAGACTGAAAATGGCGAACAGGGTGCCAAGACTAACCGCAACATAGAATGGCGACTGTTGTCGTGGTATGTCTCAATTAGTCGCTGTGAGTCTTTGAGAATAGCGGCTTCTGGTTCAACCAGGCTATCGGGGGGGAGTCCCCCCTGGCTTTCGCCGACGCTCATGCTGCCTCGGCTAGCGTGAAATCGCAGGCCAATTTCTTGAATGCCTCGAATTTCATCATCGAGGGTGCAATCGTTAGGAAAAATGTATAGGTGGTCGCTGGCGGTGGTACACCCAGAGCGCATTAACTCGGCGGCAGCCATCTGGGCACTGGCATAGATGGCGTCACTGGTGAGATTTGCCCAGATCGGATAAAGCGTTTGTAGCCAGGTAAAGAGATCGCAGTTTTGGGCAGCGGGGACAGCCCGAGTCAGGGTTTGATAAAAGTGATGGTGGGTATTGATCAGTCCAGGTAAAACAATATATCGGCCTTGGAAATCCACTACCTCATCAGCGGTTACGGGTAAAGCCTCAGTGGGGCCGACTTGTTGAATAACATTGTCTTGAATATATAGCGCCCCATCGTTAATTTCCTGTCGCTGGTCATCCATGGTGACTAGCGTATGAATGTGTTTGACCAGCAGAGTTCCCATTACAGTCCTTAGAACTTTAGAACAACTAACTCAACTAACTTCCGCGATATGTACTATACGTCCATGGAGACACCAGCAGCGGCACATGATAGTGAGCCGCTGCATCAGCAATGCCAAACCGAATGGGTACCCGGTCTAAAAAGGAGGGCTGGGGCAATTCTGGATAGAGGGGAGCAAAGTAATCGCCAATCCAGAATTGCAGCTCATAAATGCCAACCGCCATGGTGTCTGCGGCTAAAAGCGGGCTATCTGTGCGGCCATCGGCATTGGTAACTTGGGTAGAGAGACAGGACCTGTTTTCTCCATTAGTTTCGCCATCAATCCGATAGAGCTGCAATTTTACCCCTGCTGCCGGACAGCCCCTCGCCGTGTCTAATATATGGGTGGTGAGTTTGCCAATCGACTGTTCTGCCATGTTAGTGCATTGGCCCCAGCAAGATTGTTTCAGAGATGGCGTTCATAATTTTGGTGCCGTCTTCAGAGGCTAGATCGGCATACCACTGTTGGGTTTTATCTGGAACTTTGCCGTGGGTCATCTCTGAGCGTTTACGGGCTTTAAGAATAATCTGGGCAACTCGCTCTAGACGACTAGATTGATAGCGTTCTAGCGCGTCGGTTACGCTGATATTGGTGGTAAATAGCCAGTTTGCCAGGGTCCAGGCGTCCTCCATGGCTTGGCAACCGCCCTGGCCTAGGTCAGGCGCAGTACTATGGGCGGCATCGCCAATCAGGGCAACTCGACCGTTGACCAGTATCTTTAGGGGTTCGATATCGTGAATTTCTACCCGGTTTGTTTTGCTGGGTTCTAACTGTTGGATTAATGCCTGTACCGGGTTTGCCCATCCTTTAAAGTGTTCCGATAGTTCCTGGCGATAGTTTTCAGGAAGATTCTCTGTGCCTTTGGGTAAGGGGACATCTAGAAAGAAGTAAAAATGATTGTTGCCAACGGGCATAACAGAAGCTCGCTGACCATCGGCAACGTAGATATCCCAGCTATTGGGCGGTGCTAACTCATCACTGACGGGGACTAGCCCATTCCAATTCACGTAGCCCACATAGCGACGCTCTGTTGGGCTGCCCAAGACATGTTTGCGAATAATGGAGTGGGTGCCATCGGCCCCGATCACAACATCGCCGGTGGCTCGATGACCGTCTTCAAATATGGCGGTGGCACTGTCGGGGGTTTGTTCGATGGCGACACAGCGTTTGTTTAGCTGCACCCGCTCGGCGCCAACGGCGTCTAGCAACATTTGCTGTAAATCGGTGCGCGCGACCGGATAGGGGGCCTGCCCTACCCGAGCGACCAAGGGAGATAGGCTAAATCCGGTGAGCAAATTGCCGGTTTTGCCCTCGTAGTAGGCCATGTGTTCCATGGGACCGCCGATGGTTGCGATCGCATCTCCTAACCCCAAACGATTTAATACCTTCACCCCATTAGACCACAGCGAAATCCCGGCCCCCGCCGGTCGCAGAGCACTCACCCGATCGTAAATTTCCACATCGTAGCCAGCTTGCTGCATGGCGATGGCGGTGGTGAGCCCCCCCATACCCGCACCCACAACAATGACCTTTAGCTTTTCCATAGGAGCCTGAGTAGTTGAGTTCGCTGCATTGGGC
>CALBPH010000132.1 GCA_937899365.1 uncultured Leptolyngbya sp. | reverse complement strand
TGGGAGGTTCACATTGGGCCTGGATGGGAAGCTACACACGGGCACGAATGGCCTGGGCGCATTCAGTAAGGTAAGCGGCTCCGCGATCGGTGGTGTTAGGAGTCCCTGTGGTCATGATCATATTTTCCACACCATCCAAACGAACGGCAGCTTCAGCCACTTCGGCAAGCTGCTGGGGCGTTTTCTGGGCGATGGTGCGGTCGTCTGCTAATGACTGACCAATGGCGCAAAACTGACAGGCTGTTTTCCGATTTTCATAGCGGATACAGGTCTGGAGAACGGTGGTGGCGAGAACGTTGCGACTGTGGAGTAGGGCAATTTTCCAGTAGGGAATACCCTCAGCAGTGGTGAGATCGTAAAACTTGGGCTTTTCTGGAAAGTCTAGCTCAGTGATTACCTGATCGTTTTTGGTGAGAACAGACTGACCCGTTTCGTAATTTACACTATAGGGAGACTGGGCTGCGCCATCGGTATAAACTGGGACCATAAATGTTGTTTCACCAATGGTGACTGCCTTGTGGTCCGATGGCCCCGCCCCACCCTTACGCCCCGATGCACCTGTATCGGTAGTTAGGTTAAGCCCCTTGGTCTGAAGCTCGGTAATCACCTGCTGTGAATTCATGATCTGACAAATAAAAAGAATATCTAAATCGAATTGATTTTTGAGAACGTAAGATGGACACAGTCCACCATCATACAGGAGTCCCCCATCGTGCAATCCCTATTTATTCAGACAAGGCTTCTAACGTAGGTGATGGGGTTAACGGCTCCGACACAGTGGGCGAGGAGACCGTTTCAGCAGTTGTCGCTTGTTCTGGAGAAACAACAGAATAGGCGGATTTATTAACTGATAGCTGTAGGAGATCGGGTCGGGAGTAGTGGCCGACGGAGTCCATCATGCGCTTTCGTTTGATAATAAGAGAGAAATCTAGGGTTGCGATCGCAAGTCCCTCCCCTTCCCGAATCGGCTCACACAGCGGCACCCCTTCCGGGCTAATAATCGTTGTATAGCATCCACCCCGCAGAACCTTCTCCAACCCTTCACTGGGGGCAATCTCACTCACCTGGTCAGCCGTCAGCCAGCCCGTAGAATTCACCACAAAACAGCCAGACTCCAGCGCATGGTGGCGCAGCGTCACCTCAGTCTGGTCCGCAAAAATCTCCCCGACCATAGAGCCAGGAAACTGAGCACAGTGAATCTGTTCATGGTTGGCCATCAGGCTATACCGTGCCAGCGGGTTGTAATGCTCCCAACAGGCCAGGGCTCCCACCCGACCCACCGCCGTATCACATACCTGCAACCCAGACCCATCACCCTGCCCCCACACCATGCGTTCATGGTAGGTGGGCGTAATCTTTCTGCGCTTGAGCAAACAACTCCCATCCGCATCAAAAATCAGCTGAGTATTATAGAGAGAGCCATTGTCCCGCTCATTAATTCCCAAAACAACCACCATCTGATGGTTTCTGGCAGCCCGACTCACTGCTTCCGTCTCCGGACCTGGCACCTCCACCGCTTCCTCATAGAGTCTCATATGCTCTTTGCCCATCAGCACAGGCGGCAGCACAAACGAGAAATAAGGATAGTAGGGAACAAATGTCTCTGGAAAGACAACCAATTCTGCACCCTCTCGGGCAGCGTCATCAATAGCCTTCAATACCTTTTCCATCGTGCCTGAGCGGCTATACAGCACGGGGGAAATCTGTACAGCGGCTGCCCTCACGGTGCGAGAGTAGTCCATAGTTGGTATCAATTGAGTTACAAGCCCCGCCTCCCCTGAGTTAGAGGAGGCGTCTCAAGGAGATTTCCTGTCACCACAGGAACCTACATCGTCCAAGTATCCAGAATAAACGCGCCTTCCTTACGGTGCACCAGCACGATATCCAGTACATCTAGGGGGTTGATGGGCGTAATCCCTGGAATCAGCGACGGTTCACCATGACCATAAAGCGCCTGGAGAGCAAATCGGCAAGCATATACCTTGCCGCCTTCTTCCATCACCTTTACCAGCTGATTGTTCATCGCCATATGACCAGGAAATGCTTCATCACCCAGCTTAGGAAAACCACGCTGTACCCCTAGGGTAACACCGGGACCATAAAGCAATACCGACGTCTCAAAGCCTTTACGAATCAGGCGAGTGGCCTGCAACAAATTAACCAAACCAATGGACCCCTCAAACGCGACCGTGTGGAACGTTACTAACGCTTTCTCACCCGGTTCTGCTTGCACATCTGGAAACACTTTTTCTTCGTAATCAACAAAGAAATCACCAGCTTGATGAGCGGGGGCGGTTACTTCAGGCATTTGAGTCACTCCCAATGTGAATTTGTCAGCAGCTTAAAAGGTCTCAGAACCTCTTCTCGTATCTGTTGTTACAAATTGAGCAAGCCTGACAAATGAGACAGCCAAAACGATTTAAAGTTCACGAGAGATAATGCAAAAGGACAGAGCCCTGTCAAAAAGTACAGGTCTAGCGGGGTGAATGTACTTTTGCCTGGTTCCCGGAATCACTGTCTATGGCTGCGTCCTGACCATAAGCCGAGATCTTAGCGTTTGGTAGCCATCGTTACAGGTTGTTGCGGGTCCGCTTTCTATGGTTGGACTATATCCCTTTGTCACCAGGTGTCTACACCATGCAGGTACTCACAAATTCCCATTTTCCCGTTGCCATTATTGGTGGAGGCCAGGCCGGTCTGTCAATTAGCTACTGTCTGAAGCAGCGGGGGGTTGATCACATCATTTTTGAGAAGAATAAGATTGCCCATTCCTGGCGTTCAAAGCGATGGGATTCTTTTTGTTTGGTAACGCCCAACTGGCAGTGCATGTTACCCGGCTATCCTTATCCCGGTAATGATCCAAATGGGTTTATGCAACGGGATGACATTGTTCAGTACATCGAAGATTATGCCAGCTCGTTCAAACCGCTGATTAAAGAAGGCGTAACCGTTTCAAAAATAAGTAAGCCGGAAAATGTCTTTGAGATAGATACCTCTATCGGTCATTACGTTGCCAATCAGGTGATCGTAGCTACCGGTGGCTATCACACACCCAAAATCCCTAGAATGGCTGAAAGACTGCCAGCAAGTGTCACACAGCTGCATTCATCAGAGTATAAAAATCCAGACTCTTTACCCGATGGGGCAGTTTTAGTGGTGGGGACAGGGCAGTCAGGCTGTCAAATAGCAGAAGATTTGCACCTGGCAGGAAAACAGGTACATCTATGTGTTGGGGGCGCTCCCCGGTCTCCCCGCACCTATCGCGGTAAAGATGTGGTGGACTGGCTAGACCAGCTGGGCTACTACGATATGTCCATTGATGATCATCCTCAAAAAGAATCTGTCCGCACAAAAACAAATCACTACGTCACCGGGCGAGACGGGGGGCGAGAGATTGATCTACGGCGATTTGCCCTAGAAGGGATGCGTCTCTACGGCAAGCTCAAGCACATTCAAGGGGAGCATTTAGAATTTAAAGACGATCTTAAGCATAACCTCGACCAGGCCGATGCGGTGGCTGAGAGTATTAAACAGACCATCGATGCTTACATTGAAAAGAATCAGCTAGATGCCCCCATGGATCCTCCCTATCAGGCGGTCTGGCAGCCAGAAACAAGGTTGATGTCTTTAGATTTAGAAACAGCAAATATCACAACGGTAATTTGGTCCACCGGCTACCATGCAGACTTTAAATGGATTGATATTCCTGTTTTTGATGGGAAAGGTTATCCTGGCCATGAGCGGGGTGTTACCACCGTACAGGGCTTATATTTCTTGGGTCTCCCCTGGTTATACACCTGGGGTTCGGGAAGATTCTCAGGCATTGCCCGCGATGCAAACTATTTGGCCGACTGTGTGGCATTAAAGAATCGAGTGCTGCCTCGACAATTAAATCGTAATGTGAATGAAGTCGCCTTGGGGTCTTAGCTCAATTATGGGTTTATTCGATTCATCTGCCGCCAATAAAATCTCAGCTGCACAGCTACAACAGCTCAATGCCTGGGTATACGACACACTGTCTTTAGATGAGTCCGTGCCGGTTTCCATTAGTCAGTTGACCTGCACAGAGCCGGGGTGTTCGCCCTTAGAAACCGTAATCGCAGTCATGACACAGCCACCGCAGACCTATAAAATTCATCAGCCTGCGGTGGAAATCACCCAGGACACGATAGTGCAGACACTAAAGGAGAAAAAGGCGTCAGAGTGAGGGATGAAGAGATCGTCCAGGCGAAACGATCCTTTGCCAGGGCAGCTTCTATAGCGCTTACCCTATGCCAAACGTTACAAATAGATAGAGTATTTTGTTCGCCATGAACATTTCTGGGGTAATTCGCTTCCCATAATCGTAGGCAATACGTTTATGGACTCATTGCCCTATGGTCACTGCACCCCCCGAGGTATTAAAAACTGTTCCTGTCACAGTACTTACGGGGTATTTGGGCGCTGGTAAGACGACATTGCTCAACAACATTCTCACCCATGAGCATGGCAAAAAGGTAGCTGTGATTGTGAATGAGTTTGGTGAGGTGGGGATTGATAATCAGCTGGTAATCGATGCTGATGAAGAAATCTTTGAGATGAATAATGGCTGCATCTGCTGCACGGTGCGGGGCGATCTGATTCGCATTATTGGCAACCTGATGCGGCGGCGCGATAAATTTGACCATTTGGTGATTGAAACAACGGGTTTGGCGGACCCGGCCCCCGTGATTCAGACATTTTTTGTAGATGAAGACATCCAGTCGCAGCTGTTATTGGATGCGGTGGTCACGGTGGTGGATGCGAAGCACATTCACCAACATTGGGACAGTGATGAAGCCCAAGAGCAAATTGCCTTTGCCGATGTGATTTTGCTCAACAAGGTGGATTTGGTCACACCAGAAGAGCTGGATTCTCTGGAGGGCAAGATCCGTGACATGAATGCCCTGGTGAAGATCTATCGCACTCAAAATTCTGAGCTGCAAATGGACTCTATTTTAGGGGTGCGGGCGTTTGATCTGGACCGGGCGTTAGAGGTGGATCCTGAATTTTTGAGTGAGGATGCCCATGAGCATGATGAGTCGGTGTATTCCCTCGCATTTGTTGAGAATGGAGCCCTAGACAAAGAGAAACTCAATACCTGGATGTCGGAGTTATTGCAGACTCAGGGGCCTGATATTTTCCGGATGAAGGGAATTTTGAATATTGAAGGAGAGAATGATCGCTTTGTCTTTCAGGGGGTGCACATGATTTTTGATGGTAAAACTGAGCGCCCCTGGAAACCGACGGAAACCCGCAAGAGTGAGCTAGTGTTTATTGGCCGTAATTTAAACGAAGCTGAGCTTAGAGATGGCTTTCGGGCTTGTTTGGTATGACGGTCAAATCTGGTAGGAACCGGTCCCGCTCGAATAGTTTTAAGGTTCACTGGCAAGGAGAACTCAAGGATTATGTGACGGCATTGGCCTGGTCACCGGCGGGTGATTGTCTGGCGGTCAGTTCTTCTAGTGGTGAAGTTGTTCTTTGGACTGATGCAGGGCTGGTTTCTCTACTGCCGGATAAATCTGACTATGCCATTGACTGTCTGGGCTTTTCAGCCGATGGCACGTATCTGGCGGCGGCTGGACAACAGGGTGAGGGTTTTGTTTGGTCGATTTTAGCCCTAGATCGGTCGCCAACGGTTTTGCAAAAACCCCACTGTTGGATCGACCGGCTTGTTTGGCATCCGATGCAGCCATGGCTAGCC
>CALBPH010000131.1 GCA_937899365.1 uncultured Leptolyngbya sp. | reverse complement strand
GGTGACAATATCGTTAGCACTGGTCCCTAAAATTGTGTTGGCGCCACTGCCAGCAATGACCTGTTGAATATTACTAATACTGCCGGTGCCAGGCGCGGTTGCCGTTGCCAAATCTAGGGTGATATCCGTGATGTAGGCACTGTAGTCAAGGGTATTAGTCCCTGTGCCACCATCGAGATTGCCGCTGATGACAGCACCGTTACCAAAGACAAAACGGTCATCACCACCGGCACCGCTAACAGTTTGAATGCCGGCAAAGTTAACCCCATTAAACGTACCTGCATCGACACCTGTGAAGGTAATGGTGTCATTACCAGTCGCGCCCTGGATCGTGTCATTAGTGCCATTGCCAACGACAATTGAGCTGATATTCTCAAAACTTAGACCATTGTTAAACAGGCTATTGAGGTTGCCCTGGTTGGTGCCTGTGACTGTCCAAGGCGTTAACCGCTCCGGCCCCCTTAAACTATTGGCCCCGAGAATAGTAACCGGATCTTGAAAGGGCGTTGCACCACCGTCTGTGATGGCGTCATATAGGGTAATGGTGCCTGTCCCATCAGAGCGACCAATAGAAATATTGGTAAATCCATCCTGGAGAGCTAAAATGTCTGTCTCCAGCAAGTCTAGGTCAAACAGCGTATTGGCATTGGGTCCTATATTAATCTCTGTCCCTGGATTATCAGGTTCAATGGACAGGGTTACACCACGGATAGAACTATTACCGCCATTAAGATTTAATTCGTTGCTTCTAACGGTAATGTTTTCCCCATCCAGGCTACCCCCTATAGTCGCTAGAACAGGCGCTACGAGATTGATATCACCAGTTCTTGTTGCTGAGCGGGTATCGATGGACTCGATGGTGATGAATGACCCAGAAATAGTGATATCTCGGCCTGATGTTTTAATCACATCGCCAGCTCTAGTCATAGAGAAGCTATCAAAAAGAATGTTATCGCTATTGGCGATAAAGGTAATAGAGCCGTTGCCTGGTTGGAATGTAAGGTCGTTATTTCCCCCTAAATCAAGCTGAATATTGCCATTGGCTTGAAGAATAATGTTGTCATCACCACTCCAGCTTTCGAGGGTTGCAGCGTGAAGGATTAAGGTGCCGAGATCATTGTCAGTAGCCGTCACAGTAGGAAACAGTACAGATTCTGTTGCCACCTCTGCTGGCGTACCGTCCCTGACAATACGAATATTATCCGGATCAAATAAGATTGTCCCTGATTCTCCCTCGGGGGCGCTGAGGGAAAATTGCCCATCAAATCCTAGGTGTGACTTACCAGAAATTTCAATAAAGCCCCCATTGCCGCCCCGTTCCCCTCCCTAATTTGTCCTCCATTCCCTTGCTGTAGAGCATTGGCACTGAGCTCAGTACCCTGATCTACCCAGGTGTGGGTGGCGTTGGGCAGGGGGCCCTCCCCTTGGTAGTTCCCGCCAATGTAAACATGCCCCCCTTGAGTTAGACCATCAGCCTCAACAGTCCCATCAATAAGAGAGACACGCTCTCCTAAAATCGCAATCTGGCCACCGTGATCTCCGGTACTGCTCACATTGCCAGAGTTGGCGACATGCCCGGCCGCCGGTAAACTATTGTCGGCAGTTTGGGTGAGTCGAACCGTACCATCTGCGGCGACGGTTAGGGTGTCAGCATAGTCATCACCGCTACCCGTGAGTAGTGTGGGCAATCCCGCAGGGGAGATTTCTGTAGTGGGGAGATTTTCATCAGTCCAGGGCTCAATTTCTAAGGCAAGGAGCTGGCCTGGTTGGCTGAGGCTGGGCAATCCCGCAGGGGAGATTTCTGTAGTGGGGAGATTTTCAGTCCAGGGCTCAATTTCTAAGGCAAGGAGCTGGCCTGGTTGGCTGAGGCTGACGCGTTTACTCTCTGGCACAGCTGCGATCATAACCGTGCCTGCGGGGGCGGTTATGGTGCCAGCATTAATTACGCTGCCCCCCAGCAACCTTAAGGTTTGCCCCGAGGTGACATCTAAGTCCCCCAAATTGATTAAATATCCAGGGTTAGAGATAAAGGCAAAACTGCGGGGGGCACCCGTCAGGGTGCGATAATCGGTGCCATCCGTAAACCACCCCTGCTCAAAACCAATGGCATTCGCCGTAGTCGCGCTAAAGTCTCCTTGGAGATTGAGATGGGCATTGGGACCAAAAAGCAGACCCGCTGGGTTAAGCAGCCACAGGTTAGCGTTGTTAGAGACGGCTAAACCACCATCAATGATGGATGCCTGCCCCCCCCTGACGCGCCCTAGGATATTCTCAATGGAGTCTGGGGCAATAAATGTAACGGTCTCGTCCGCATCCACATTAAACGATTCAAATTGGTGGAAGAGATTGGTGCCATCTACTGATGAGATTCCACCGGTGATCTGGAGCTGACTACCATCCTGGGTTATGGCCGTTGCCCCCGTCGATGTGATCTGTCCCCAGGCAGGAGAGATACTTAGGGTAAAAACACTTAGCCAGCCAGTTACTTGTAGGACATGGCTGTTGAGCTGATTCCACCCTAAATGCCCCATAATGATGCGAATGCCGGATTACGAATGCCGGATTAAAAATGTGAGTAACGACTTAAAATCACTAAAATCACAAAGTTGCCGTTAACACTTGTTCACGTCCAGAGCTGGAGTTTTACCGTAGAAAAAACTACGGGCTTCAACCTGGACATGGTCTATTGCAGGTCCATCACAACTTCCCCTTTCTAATCACAGCTAACTTATCGATGAAACGTAACCTTGATGACACGGGTTTTTGCCAGCTATTCCTCAGATAGATGGGATCGTTAAATGCTGACGTTTGTAACCAGGTTTATGGTCTTTCTAGGTAAAAATAGCGGTTACGATGGCGAGCGTTGCTGTTTGAAAGCAGGCCATGGAGCAAATCCATTGCAAAGGGACAGCCTGGCTCAGCCACGATTCATCTGTTTTCTGTTTATCGTTGCTAAATACGGATTTTGGGATGTTTCTGTAACTGATCTAAAAGTTTAATTCATTTCTCAGATTGGGTTTCTAACATGGCAGTAGAAGTATCTGATCGATATTTCACCCGCTCACCCACCTCAATTATTAGAGGGAATGGAGGTTCTATGGTTGACACTTATCAACCATCCCACGAAGCTACGTTAGATCGCGACTCAATGACGCTGTCACGGCATGTGCTGCAGCAGCTTCAGAGCTTTGGTCCAGATGCTCAAGATGTGAGCGCCTTGATGCGCCGCATCGCTCTGGCCGGTAAGCTTATTGCTCGACGCTTATCGCGGGCGGGCTTAGTCGAAGATGCCCTCGGATTTACCGGGCGCGAAAATGTTCAGGGGGAATCGGTTAAGAAAATGGACGTCTATGCCAACGACGTCTTTATTTCTGTTTTTAAGCAAAGCGGTTTGGTCTGTCGCTTGGCATCTGAAGAGATGGAAGAACCGTTTTACATTCCAGAGAACTGCCCCATTGGCCGCTATACCCTGCTGTACGATCCCATTGACGGTTCTTCTAATGTAGATATCAACCTCAATGTGGGGTCGATTTTTGCGATTCGGCAACAAAAGGGGAATGACGAACAGCAAACGGGGCAAGATCTGCTGTTGCCGGGACAAGAGCAGTTAGCCGCAGGCTATATTCTCTATGGCCCCAGTACGGTGTTGGTCTATACCATTGGTACGGGGGTGCATGCGTTTACCCTTGATCCCAGCCTGGGGGAGTTCATTCTTTCGGCAGAGAACATTAAAATTCCCACACATGGCCCTGTTTATAGTGTAAACGAAGGTAACTTCTGGCAATGGGATGACTCAATCCGAGATTATATTCGGTATGTCCATCGCCATGAAGGCTATTCTGCTCGCTATAGTGGTGCCTTGGTGGGAGATTTTCATCGCATTTTGACCCAGGGCGGCGTATTTTTGTATCCAGGTACTGTGAAAAACCCTGATGGCAAACTGCGCCTGCTTTATGAGTCAGCACCGCTGGCCTTTTTGGCAGAGCAAGCGGGGGGACGAGCGACCACGGGAACTCAGGAAATTTTAGACGTGATCCCTGATCGATTACACATGCGTACACCTTTGTTACTAGGTAGTACGGAGGATGTGGCCTTAGTGGAATCGTTTATTCAAGATCGTTTTCGAGAGCGTGAAGCTGAAATAGCTGTTGTTAGCTAATGCTTCCCGTGGCATTAATGCGTGACCTTAACGCGACATTAAACAGACAAACTATCCAGGACAATAATTACCTATGACTACTGTAAGTGACAGCCCAATTTTGCATTTAAAGGACTATGGTCAAAGCGTTTGGATGGATAATCTCAGCCGTGATTTACTAGCGTCTGGAGAGCTAGCCGAGCTGATCGACAGTCGAGATGTCCATGGGATCACCTCTAACCCGGCCATCTTTGAAAAGGCGATTGCAGGTAATAAGATTTACGACCAGGAGATTGAGGCGGGGGTAAGAGCCAGCCAGTCGGTTGAGACAATCTATGAGTCGCTAGTATTTGATGACATTCGCCAGGCCTGTGATGTGCTTAAGCCCATCTATGACTCTTCTAATGGTTTAGATGGCTATGTGAGTTTAGAGGTGCCGCCAAATTTGGCCCATGATGCGGAGACCACATTGGCTGAGGCCCGTCGGTATGCGGCGGCCATTGCCCGTCCCAATCTGATGATCAAAATCCCTGGGACGCCAGAGGGTTTAAAGGCCGTTGAGCAGACCATTCGTGACGGAATTAACGTCAATGTCACGCTGCTGTTCTCGGTACAAAGCTATGTAGATACGGCTTGGGCCTACATTCGTGGTTTGGAAGGGCGGCTTGCTGATGGCCATGATATTAGCTCGATTGCGTCGGTGGCGAGCTTCTTTTTGAGCCGGATCGATAGCAAGGTTGATGATATGCTCGACCAGCTAGCTGAGGCTGATGGTGGCAAGCGCGATCAGATTGTTCAGGTGAAGGGTAAGGTTGCGATCGCAAACGCCAAAATCGCCTATCAAGAGTATAAAAAAATCACCCAGAGCGACCGCTGGCAGACCCTTGTTGCCAAGGGAGCCAAGGTACAGCGCCTACTGTGGGCCAGCACCAGCACCAAAAACCCAGCCTACAGCGATGTCATGTATGTCGATGAGCTGATTGGGCCTGACACTGTTAACACCCTGCCCCCCAACACCATCGAAGCCTGTGCCGACCATTGCGATGTGAGCAGCCGGATTGTAACTGAGGTAGATCAGGCCTATGCCGTTATCGACACCTTGCCCGTTGTTGGCATTAATCTTGATGAGGTAATGGACGAACTACTGGCCGAAGGCATCGATAAATTCATCAAGCCCTTTGACAAGCTGATGGATTCGTTGGTGACAAAGGTTAAGCAGCTATCGCCAGCCTAACGATGCTGTCGGGTGGGCCAAGCCCACCCGACTTAACCAGTTTTTTTGCGCCCCGTTGATTTTATTTTTCTCCTCTTTCCCCCATGGTCTCTCTTTTAGAAAACCCCCTCCGCGTTGGTCTCCAGCAAGACCGTATTCCTGAACCTCAAATTCTGGTTATCTTTGGTGCGTCGGGGGATCTGACCCAGCGTAAACTGGTGCCCTCGCTGTATAAAATGCGTCAGGAGCGTCGGCTACCCCCCGAACTAACAATTGTGGGGGTATCTCGCCGGGAATGGAGCCATGAGTTTTTTCGAGAGCATCTGAAAAAAGGGATTGAAGATTACGGTGGCGGCATCGACAACCAGA
>CALBPH010000130.1 GCA_937899365.1 uncultured Leptolyngbya sp. | reverse complement strand
CTAACAACATAATCATTGAGCCTGGGCCAAATTGGTAAAGAAGCGACAATGCCGCACCAGCATTTTTTGTTTTTAATCTACACAGTTTTTTTGATTAGGGCCATCCACCTCTAAATCAACACATCTGTGGCCTAAGGGTTATAAAGATACCCAAAAGCAGCGGGTGAGGTTCTAAGGAACCTCACCCGCTGCTTTTGTAAAACTAAAGAAGACGTGGCTTTACTCGTCGTCGTCCTCATCCTCATCATCCTGAGGATACTCGAAGCTATTGGAGCGATTAGTCAATACCGACTTACCCAGGCTAAGAGCCCGTTGAGCCTGTAATTCTGCTTTTTTCTTCCAAACCGCGCGGTGCATGTTGCGCTTCGATTTGGATCGTTTCTTCTTAGGAACTGCCATGGACCTGGGAAAAAGTTAGATAACCTATCGATAATAAACTAAAGTCGTGCGCTTAGCACAGCTTCTAAAACGAAGATTCTGACGAAGACTCCAGTAATACTCGAGCGCCGCGATAGTAGGTAGCCCAATACTCCGTCACCGGCTGCTGGCTCCACTCTTGACGGCTCACTCGCAGATTAAGGACCGGCACAGCGATGCCATCGCTGTTCTCCCCCGTCACACTAATCACCACTTCCGTAATTAGCAGATCCTGGTCAAAACTACGCTGCGCCCCCGCCCGCGCCGCCATATTTGCCCGTCTCACCAAGGTGCTGTAGGGTTCACCCTGTTCTAAGGTCAAAAATAGATTTAACCGTGAGGTGTAAGCATAGGAAGCCTTGGGCATAATCAGTGCTTCCGTCAGCCATAAAGCCCCTGACGTTCCTAGTAATACCGCTAACCCGACGGGGGCAAATGAGGCACTGAGACGTTGCGATAGGGGGCGCTGGCGTCGTCGTCTGGAATAGGGGCGATAGGGTGATGTCGTAGACATGTAGATCAACGGCTAGCTAGCGATTAATGGCGTACGGATAGAACTGTAATATAAACCGCGCCACATCTGTGGTTTCAGGAAAATCTGGAGGATGCGGTCTAATCAATAAAACTATTGTCAAACTTTCCCACTTTTGTATCGTGAATGATCATCCATGGGGCCGCTATCCTGGCCACAATTTTGATTGGATGGGGGGTGGATACGAAATCCTGGTTGCCTGCCCCCGATCTCGCAGGGCAACCACAAGGGATTGCCCCTACAGGATTGCTCGGGCTTACTGAATTCGGATTTGGTATGACTCGTCCATTCAGATTAAAACTTTGGGGTTTACCCTATAAAAAACCTAGGCGTTGCTGATCCTCGGTATGATTTTATCTGCGAGATACTGTCCTATGGCATATCTCGTCGATCAGTTCATCTTCTAAATCAGCAACGGCAAAGACTACTCTTCTGGATACGAACGCTGTTTAATGGGACATCGACTTATAAGTTGATACCGGATATGAGCGCAAATGTCTCAACTTGCAGTACCATATGGCGCTGAATGCGTTTGTTACCTTCAACGTCAATCTGTACTTGGTGATCTCTGATGTCGACTTGCTGGGCAATTATTATCGGAATCAATCAGTATCAGGGTTTTCAGCCCCTGATGCAGGCTCAAAATGATGCGGTGGGTATTCGGCGATATCTGATTGATGATGCCGGATTTGCACCGGAAAATTGCATCTTGCTGAGTGATTTGTCTACGTCGACCGAGCAGGAAGCGGTCTACCCTGACCGAGTGGCCATTAATGACTGGTTAGAAACCATTTGCCAAGGGCGGGTACAACGTGATGACACCGTCTGGTTTTATTTCAGTGGCTATGGGGCCCAGGCAGATAATAAGGACTATCTGATGCCCGTTGATGGGGACCCGGCCCAGGTTAAACAAACTGGGATCTCCCTACAGGATGTGGTCAAACACCTAAAGCAAGCACCGACCCAGAACACCATGATGGTGCTGGATATGAACCGCAGCCAGAGTGCCCTGGCGGGTCAGGCGATTGGTGAGCAGGTGACTAAGCTGGCGCGCAAAGCCCGCATTCCGCTGATCTTGTCTTGTCAGCCCAATGAGTTCTCCCATGAAACCTTGGCGGTTCGTCATGGGTTGTTTACGGCTGCGCTGTTAGAAGGACTGCGCTATGACGGCTGTGCCACCCTCAGCCACCTGGAACGCTATTTAGTAGAACGGGTCCCCGAGCTGTGTGAACACCACTGGCGACCCATTCAAAATCCGCTGGTGGCTTTACCAGAGGAGCAAAAGTTTCGGTTATTGTGGCATCAACGGGATACATCTGCCCCTGAGGCCGCAGCTCAAGGTGATGCAGCAGCTCAGGGTATAGACGTACCGGAGACCGAGCCACTGATTCCCGATAATCCAGATACTGCAGTTTATGCGCCGGAGACCGAGCCGCTGATTCCCGATAACCCGGATGCAGTTGATTGGGATGATGGGGCGGGGCTGGTTCCTGAGCCTGAGCAGGTGTTGATTTTAGAAGATGATTTACCAGAGGAACCGCAACGGGAGCCGTTCTCGCTAGATCCGGTTGAGGCTGATGATGACGAGGCCGATGTCTATGGCACCACCCTGGAGAATGAACTGCCTGATGATGAGCCGACTAGTAAGGGGCGTACGGGTGGTTGTTTAGGGGCGTTGGGTGCCTTGGTGGCTCTGTTGTTGCTGGGTGCGGTTCTGTTTCGTGACCAGCCGGCGGTGCAAACTGCGCTGGAACGTGTGCCGCCTGATTGGCTGGCGCGGGTTGGTTTGGACCCTGATGGGATAGGGGGTGGTGAGACCGATGGTGAGACCGATCCGGATGTAGTTCCTCCGGACGCTCCTGAAGCTGGGCCAACGGTGGATGGGGCGGCGGAGGCGTCAACGGCTGCGGCACCGGATGGTGCCCCATCTACTGAGCCTGCAGGCACCGAAGAGTCAGATACCGAGGACCCAGACCCTGAGGAATCGGAGACTGAGGAGCCGCAGACCCCAGACAACCCGGATGCGGAGTTGGATGTGGAGGAGGCTGGCGGTGTGGTGGATGACCCCGATGCTGTGGCCGCTGATGGGGGAGATGCTGTGGCGACCAGCCCCGATGGTGTGGTGGCTGCGGCGGGTAATACGACGACGACCGCGACGGATACGTCGGCACTGCTGGCTGAGGCGCGGCGGTCGTTACGGCCTAGTCAGGCTTCTCGGTTTGCGGGTGCGATCGCAACTGCCCGTCAAATCCCCCCTGGTGATCCCAACTATGCCCAGGCCCAGGCCGACATCAAGCGCTGGAGCCAGGTGATCCTTGACCTGGCCGAGGGTCGCGCCGCTGAGAGCGAATTAGACGCCGCCATTAACGCCGCCGAGCTAATTCCCAGCGAGCCTGCCGATGTCTATCAAACCGCCCAGGAACGGATTAGCTTTTGGCAGACCCGCGCCGATGCCAGGGCCCTGATCCGCGAGGCCCAGGCAATACCGCGTCTCGGCCAAGCCAGCACCTATCAAAATGGAATTTTGAAGCTGCAGGACGTCCCCGACAACCTACCCATTGAGCATGGCGATGCCCAGCGGCTGATCGGTGAATGGACCGAAAAAATGCTCACCATTGCGCGGGCGCGGGCGGCTCAAGGGCGATACGACAGTGCCATTGAGGCCGCGTCACTGATCCCCGAAAATACCCAGAACTACCAGCAGGCCCAGACCGAGATCACCCGTTGGAGAGAACAATAGGCCATGCAATCCCGCCGTATCCCCCCCGGTCCTGGTCAGGAGTCCGTTTGGGACTATCCTCGCCCCCCGGCCCTAATGGATAGCTCTAAGCGTATCCAAATAATCTTTAATGGCCAGACCATAGCCGACAGTCGCCAGGCTAAACGGGTATTAGAAACCAGCCATCCGCCGGTTTACTACCTGCCGCCAGCGGACATTACCATGGACGTTCTAACGGCGGCCCCTGGTACCTCATTTTGTGAGTGGAAAGGGCGCGCCCACTATTACACCCTGACCGTGGGCGATCAGGTGGCAGAACGGGTGGCCTGGTATTACCCAACACCCACCGAGCGATTTCAGTCCATCGCCAACTATGTGGCCTTTTACCCCAGTGCCATGGAGGCTTGCTATGTCGATGGCGAGCGAGTCCAAGCCCAAGCTGGAGACTTCTATGGCGGATGGATTACCGCCGATATCGTCGGCCCATTTAAAGGGGCGTCAGGTACCTGGGGATGGTGATTCTAATCGGTTAGCACGGTTTGAATATCACCCAGAATATCGACAATGGCTTGGAGCTTGGTCTCAATGACCTGTTTCTGTTTGATGAACTGGTTGAGCCGTCGATAGCGGGCAATGGCCATACTCAAGACCGGTACCTGCTCTGGCGGACATTGTTCCGCTTGGATTTGCCCGCTGCTGCTTAACCGACACAGATAATACTGACTCGACTTTTCGTCCGCTGCTGTCGGATTTGCATGAGATACCGTGGTGACATTGGTGTTGTGGCTGGTCGGCTCATCCGTCGGTGTCCCCTGGGCCAACATATTTTTTTCAAGGGCTGACAGGTAGTTCATCAAGTCATTGGCATCACCATGGCGAAAAAGAGCCACATCCATGGTTTCTAGCTGGGTTTGCTGGGATTGATCGCCACCGATAGCGGTCTGTTCCAGCTGAATGCCGTCAGACGGATTTGAGTATTTAACAGAGGGGTTCGAGTATTTTACCGATGCATTTAAGCTGGCTTCAGAGGCTAACCACCCTGACACTACCGGGCCTTCAGCATAGACCTGATGAATATTTTGAGCCAACTGTCGCAGCCGGAGCTGGTACTGTTGCACCTGTTTGTAAATATCGGTTAGCGCATTCAGAGCAATAGCCGGATTTACCTCATAGCGAAGACTGTTAGGTTCGCCATCGTCTGTGTGGGGAAGTCGGGGAACTTTAGAAGTAGGCATTGCCTGTGCTACCAAACTGCCAAGTGAAGAGAACGTATTCTATGGTGCTAACCCTGATGCAAACTGCAGGGTGCAGTCGCCTATAAATCCTAAAACAGTTGAGTTAGAACTGTTTGAAAGACAGGGCGCTTAATAGAATCTTTGAAGTAGTGTTGAATTTGATTATGTCGACCCGTTCAACAGCAACATTCAAGCTGCCAATATTGAACGGGCTCACCGTTAATGATTAATCTGTCTGCCCCAGTATACTGCGGCTTTTTAGAAGCGCCATAGGGAGTCTGCATAAACCTGGTGCCATAGGCTAGAACGATTTGCCACAGCCTATAATTTCTGTAAATGACGTGACAGTTCTCTGTGCCAATGGGGGTATTGTTACCCTTTATGGGCAACTTTTCTTGATACGTGCCACCATAGGGGCGCAGGTGCAACGTGCCTGCTAATGTGTTATTTCGCTTTGTTTGTTGGATAGCCACCCAAGCGATTAGCTATCGTCATTGGGGTCTTCAATTATGCGATTACCTCCATCTGTTCGATACTTACCGTCTCGATTTCAGGTTGCATTAAATCCATGGCTCTGGCTTGGCATCTTATTAACGGGTGTGGTCGGTGTCTATGCCTGGCAATATCGCCAAGACTCAGGACAGCTACCCTGGCAGATCGGGGCGACGGGGTTAGGCAGCTCAGGCGATGCCACCTCCACCGATGTGCTGCTTGAGTCCCTGACGCCTGAAGAGCAGGCCGTTGCCGCCGAATTAGACAATATTGAACTACTGCTAGCTCAGCTTGACTCCGATGTGTCTGCCCTGACCACAGGGGGCGATGCCAGCGCTGCCGCCGCCCTCAATGAGGCCTTGGCTGATGCCCCCGAGGTGTCTAGCGAGTCAAGTGTTGAGCGGTTGACCCGCTACATCGATGAATACAGCTTTGTGGGCACAAACGCCCGGGGCGCAACCCCTCAGGCGACAAGAAGCAATGCCCCCATTCCGCTACAGCGCGAGCACCCCCCCCAGCCTGCGTCTGTGGCAGAGGCCCAGACTGCAACTGCCCTAGCCGAGTCTTTTGCAGCCCGTCAGCAGCAGATTGAACAGGGGCTTTGTGCAAATTCGGAGGCTGAACAACCCGCTTCGAGGGCCGACATTACGAGGGCACCTGTTACCGGACTACCCGCCGAGACTGCGGGCGGGGTGGTTACCGATGATCAATCCTCCTTTGTGTTTGACCAGACGGGGGTGGTTCCTGGCAGTTTGGATGGACTGAACCGCACATTTATTCGCACCACCCCCAATATGTCGCCCCCCCCTGGGACGACGGGGTATGTGCCCCCGGCCTCTTTGCCAGCTTTTAATCAGGCTAACCACCCCTCGAGTGAAAACCCATTTGCTAACCGGTCGTCTGGTGCTTTTGAGACGGCTGCTCCCTCGGTTGAGCTGCCTGAGCGATCCCAGGTGCTGCCGCCTGCCGGTCCCTCTGTGACTACGCCATTGGAGCTGCCAACCCTGGATGGCTCTAATCAGCCAGCCACCTCTAATCAGCCCCGCAATGCCTGGGAGGCTCTTTGGGATTAGGGGCTAGGGCTAGAATCTGCCGTAGCTGAGCCTGCGGCTGGAGGTGTGCTGGGCTGAGGCGATTGTCACCGAAGGTTGGCTGGGATATTCATTGTCCTAACTGACCTGACGGCAGCAGAATAGGGAATTGCAGGTAAGCTGTAATTTTCTAGTTTGTGCTGGTTAAGGAGCCACCCATGGCAAAGCAAAAGGGTAAAAAGACAGGCCAGGCAACGGATCGGGTCGTGTATTCAGAATTTGGTCAAAATCCGGCCATGGAGCGCGCCGTGCCGGACCGCCCGCCGTCTGAGCAAGATCTGCGGGTGCAGGTGAGTGGCAAGGGTCGCAAGGGTAAGAAGGTGACCATTGTCAGTGGATTTCAGCATGCCCCCGAGACCTTAACCAAGCTGGCTAAGGCCCTTAAAGCCCAGTGCGGCTCCGGTGGGACGGTTAAGGACAATACCATTGAAATCCAGGGGGAGCATGCTCCTAAGCTGGTGACTCTGCTGATTGAAAAGGGGTATCGAGCCAAGCGCAGCGGCGGCTGATATCCCTGTGGTTTTCCCTGTTTTTTCTATGGCTTTTATGAATTCAAAGTTGCGGCGATACGGGCTTCTGGGGCTATTAGTGTGTTTGTGGATTGGCTGGCTGGGGTTGGGGGTGAGTGCCCTGGGGGTGAGTGCCCTGGATGACTGGCGGCAGCAGCCCTGTGTTAGGGCCCTCAGTCAACGTCAAATTCTACCTGTGGAGCAGGTGCGCTATGGCGCTCAGCCAATATCACAGCAGCAGCTGGCGACGGCGGTCCTCAAGGCGTTTCCAGGGGAATTTGCGGCGGCTAATGCGGCCTTGGGGCTGACGTTTGATGGGGAAGCCGAAATAGATCAATTGCTGCTGGCGGCCTTGCCACCGGGGCGGCCCTACCCTACCAGGCCCATGCCACCCGTTTGCTAGGGGCCACCTTTCGCGACAGCTCACTGATTTCCATAGACAGCCGTGAAGGCGTAGCGGCGGCCCTGGCCCAAGGGGTTATTCCCACCGAGGCCGATACCCTGGCTGCGCCTCCCCGGTTTAATCCCAATCGCAGTGCGTCCTATAGTATGGCTGCCAATCTGCTGTGTGCGGCCAGTGATGACCAGACCGTTGCGGCCCTGGTGCCCCAGCGGATTCAGCCCGGTAACATCGCTCCCCCGTCCAGTCCTGAACAGGAGCTGCGCGGAGCCTGGCTGACCAATATTGATAGCCAGGTTCTCTTTTCCCGCGCCAACCTAGAATCAGGTCTACAGCGGCTGGCGGCGCTTAATTTCAACACGGTGTACCCCACGGTGTGGAACTGGGGCTATACCCTATACCCCAGTTCCGTGGCGCAGCGCACCTTTGGCTATCAGCAGGGGCTGTACCCCGATTTGGCTGATACGGGTGAGCGCAACGAGGCCCTAGAGGCGGCCCAGGGTGACCGCGATATGCTGCAAGAACTGATCAGTCTGGCCCATCCCCTGGGGTTGCGGGTGATTCCCTGGTTTGAGTTTGGGTTTATGGCGCCAGCAGATTCGGCTCTGGCCCGCGGCCGTCCAGAGTGGCTTACCCAAAAGGCCGATGGCAGCACGGTCAAAGCCGAAGGCACCCACCAGCGGGTGTGGTTAAATCCCTTTCACCCTGAGGTGCAGCAGTTTATGCTCGACATGGTGAGCGAACTGGTGGCCAACTACCCCATTGATGGTTTTCAGGTGGATGACCACTTTGGTCTACCGGCGGTCTATGGCTACGATCCTTACACCGTTAGCCTGTATCGCCAGGAGCACAATGGTCAGGCTCCACCGACGGATAGTTACGATCCAGACTGGACCCGCTGGCGTAGTGACAAAATTACCGATGTCATGGGGCGCATCTTTGAGGTGGTCAAGACCCGTCAGCCCACGGCAGTTTTATCGGTGTCGCCCAACCCCCATGAGTTTGCCTACCGATATTTTTTGCAAGATTGGGATACCTGGGTAAACCGAGGCTATGTGGAGGAGCTGATTGTACAGCTCTATCGCAGCGATCTGGGGCGGTTTGTGTGGGAAATGAACCGCCCTCCGGCCCAGGCGGCCCGTCGCCACATTCCCACGGCGGTGGGGGTGCTTAGCGGTTTGCGAGGGCGGCCCGTACCTATGGAGCGGATTCAGGAGCAGGTCAGGGCTATTCGCGATCGCAGCTATGCTGGTGTGGCTTTTTTCTTCTATGAGTCTCTTTGGTGGTCAGACACCGAGACCTTAGACCAGCGTCAGCAGTCTTTGCTGCAGCTGTTTCCCCACAAGGCCACCGTTCCCCAGGTTTGATTCCGCGCCTATTGCAACCCCTATTGAACCGGTGTATCCACGGCTGCCGGTACGTCAGTGCCTGGTGCGGGCACCTCTGAGTCGACCACGGTGGGTTGCACCGATGGTTGAGTCTCTTGCAAAATCACCGTCTCCGGCAGCCGATTAATCTGGGTCTCAGTTTCAGGTTCTGGCACCGTCCCTAGGTTTTCAAAGCCAAAATCAGTTGGGGGGATAATCTCTGTCGGTGTTGCCACGGTCTCCCCAGGTATGGTGGGCAATGGCGGTTTTTCAATGGGTTGATTGATCACCTCGGGCACCGTAGTCTCGGGCATCGTGGTCTCAGGCGCAATGGTCTCAGGCACCGTAGTCTC
>CALBPH010000129.1 GCA_937899365.1 uncultured Leptolyngbya sp. | reverse complement strand
GGGTGGAGGTAGGGGGGTTGGGGGATACCGCTTTGGTTGCGATCGCAGCGGTGGCAACGCTGTCAGACTGACGGTTGGTCTGGCGCAGGCTAGAGGTAACTATCCCAGCAATGTAGCCGAGCCCAATGAGTGTTGCCGCTTGCCAATCCATAGGAATTTTGATGTATAAGTACTCTTGTATTAATAACAGTGGTGCTGACCAGGCTGCCTTTATCGCTCAAGTTCAGACCCATGGCCCAATTGATCGATAAATTCATCCCCCAAATCAGCAACTGCACAGTAATCGGACCGCATCCCCATTACTTATACTCTACAAATAAACCGTTCCCTGACGTAAAACCTCCCAACGTTGCGATTGCCAGCGAGCCACGGTGGAGGGCAAGCCGGAGGGGACAGGAAGCGCGGCGTCACGGCCTAAAAGCGCCTGTAGCGCCCCGGTCTCTAATCCATATACTTGGGGGAACTGGTCTAACACCTGCTCAACGCTCATTAGATTGGGCTGACCCGATAGGTTAGCGCTAGTGGTTGCCAACGGCCCGGTCAAGGCCAGGAGCTGACGAGCCACTGGATGATCAGGTACCCGCACCCCAATGGTATCGGGCGTAGTGGGGTGCATCGCCAGGGGCACTTTCTGACTAGTGGGAACCACCAGGGTGAGCTGCCCAGGCCAGTGCTGGGTAGTAATGGTCTGCCACTGATTGGCATCCAGGGTGACATAGGGCCATAGATCAGCAGGGCTAGCCCCCAGTAAAATCAAGGACTTCTCTCGGCTGCGCTGCTTCAACTCATAAAGGATAGAACTGTACTCAGGGTTTACCGCCACCCCCCAAACCGTGTCGGTGGGTAGGGCGACGACACCGCCACAGCGAGCGGCGTTTACATAGTCCTGCAGGTCCACATAGGGCATGGTTTATCCCCCCGGCTTACCACTTACCTGTACTATCGCCTGGCGTAAATTCCCATCATTCTGCTCTAGGGCGAGCTGGGCAGCCTCTTTGTCTAAATTAGCCCAGTGCATTAGCAAGGCGAGCTTTACCTGCTGACCACTGCTGACCAGCAGAGTATCGGCCTCATCCCGTGATAGATCGGTTAGGGCCGCAATAATCCGCAAGGCCCGGTCGTGCAGTTTGGTATTGGTCACTGACACATCCACCATGCGGTTACCATAGACCTTGCCCAGCTTTACCATCACCCCCGTGGACAAAATATTTAGGGCCATTTTAGTGACGGTGCCTGACTTTAGGCGGGTGGACCCGGCTAGGACTTCGGGGCCCACTGGCAGTCGCAGATCGATATCCACCTCTATATTCACCTGGTCCGCCGGTACACAGGCGATAAAAATAGTCGTGGCCCCCCGCAGATTTGCCTCTTGCAGCGCGCCGTGGACGTAGGGGGTGGTGCCCCCAGCCGTGATACCCACCACCACATCCAGGGCTGATATTTGATGGGTGGCCATGGCGGTTGCCCCGTCTGCTGGCAGATCTTCTAGTGCTTCTGAGCTTTTTAGCAGGGCGGGTGCCCCTCCCGCTAAAATCCCTTGCACCAGCTCAGGAGGGGTGCAAAATGTTGGCGGACATTCGGCGGCATCTAGCACCCCCAGTCGGCCACTGGTGCCCGCCCCCACATAAAACAAACGGCCCCCTGCCCGCAGCGCCGCTGCGGTTTGGTCGATGGCCTCTGCCATCAGCGGTGCGGCGGTTGCGATCGCATCCACTGTCCGCTGATCTTCTTGATTAAACACCCGCACCATTTCTAGGGTGGATAGCTGGTCAAGGTGCTGACTATTGGGGTTAATCTGCTCGGTCAGGAGATAGCCACGATCGTTGATGGGATTCGTCATAGCAAATTCTCCAACTGCTGACGAATCCGATCTAGCTCCTTTTGGGACATATCTTCAGCTGACTCAGCTGGCTTGGGCGATGACCCTAACCCTTCGGGACGGGTTTCGGGGTCCCAATCCGTAGCCTCTAGATTTTGCTCCGGGGGCATCACCAGCGTGCCGGTCTCCACATGCTTAGCTTCGTAGCCCGCACCACGACAAAACTCCTCAATCTCTTCCGACTCAAACCCTTCTACACTGCAGGGTGGAAAATCTTGAGCCTCGAGTAGTCCACCAAAGCGAGAGGCGTCGTCTTCGTATTCACACATCAGCACAATATTGCGATCACCCACCTTCAGGGAGTGGATACCCTCATTTTCAGTGCGAGCGTTAAACAGAACCACAAAAACACGCATGGCCATTCTCAGGTGTAGAAGGTTTGCTAGCTATCTTATCAGCCCGATAAAACCGCCTTTTCAATGTTTAACCTTCTGCCTTAATGTTTAACCTTCTGCCGTTGACCATCTCCTGATGGAGAACGCCAACGTCGGCATTCTCGCGGCAAAAACCTGGCTTAGTCACCGATCCCCTACGAAATAAAAAATAAATGTTACATCTAATTCATCGGTAACCACCTAGACAGACGATTAAAGCCCCAGGCACTTCACTGGGAGTAAGCTACACACTACCGCCATGTCTAATCAATCGGGAAATATTCAACAATCGTCTGGGTTGGCGAAGGCCATTGCTAGTTTTTTTCAGTTTGAACGCCTGGGGACTGACCTACCCACCGAGATCTTGGCCGGGGCAACTACGTTTGTCACCATGGCCTATATTCTCATTGTCAACCCGGCCATTTTGTCTGAGGCCGTCTTTCTCAACGGGTCAGGAGACCTGTTTGGAGAACTGGTGATGGCAACAGGGATTTCAGCTGCGATCGCAACGCTGATCATGGGGTTTTACGCCAAGCTACCGTTTGCCCTGGCCCCCGGTATGGGCATCAATGCCTTCTTTGCCTTTACCGTTGTGTTGGGCATGGGCATAGACTGGCGGATAGCCTTAGCAGCTGTCTTTATTGAGGGGATTATCTTTATCATTCTCACCCTCACCAACGTACGTAGCAAGATTGTTGAGGCGATTCCCGATGCCGTGAAACATGCCACCACCGCCGGTATTGGTCTGTTTATCGCCTACATTGCCCTCAAGGGGGCGGGCATCATCGCCCCGTCCGAGGCCACATTTACCACCCTCGGAAATCTCAGATCACCCCAGGCGGCCATGACGCTGTTGGGGCTTGGTATTACGGCCTTTCTCTTTTCCCGGCGTGTCACTGGCGCCCTGCTGTGGGGCATCATCGGCACCGCATTACTAGCCTGGCTTTTTGGCGTTGCCCCCTGGCCCGAGGGTGTGATAGCAATTCCAGCCGCCCCCACCCACCTGTTTGGTCAGGCATTTGTGGGCCTAGGAGAGTTATTTAAGCTCAACGTCCTAGAAATGATCAGCATTGTATTTGTCTTTTTGTTTGTTGATCTGTTTGACACCATCGGTACGCTGACGGGTTTGGGGTCTAAGGCAGGCTACATCAACAATGAGGGCAAATTTCCCGGTGTCGAGAAAGCCTTTATGGCTGACGCGGTTGGCACCACCGCCGGGTCTATCCTAGGGACCTCCACGGTAACCACCTATATTGAGTCTGCCTCAGGTATTTCTGAAGGGGGACGCAGTGGGTTTACCGCCGTGGTAGCAGCGGCATTCTTTCTGATATCCCTACTGTTTATCCCGCTTTTTTCAGGCATTCCCGCCTTTGCTACGGCACCAGCCTTGATTATGGTGGGAGTAATGATGATGTCTGGGGCCAGACTGATTGATTGGGACGATCCGGCAGCTGCGATCGCAGCCTTCCTCACCATCATCATGATGCCGCTCTCCTACTCCATCGCCGAAGGTCTAGCCATGGGATTAATCGCCTATCCTCTAGTCAAAGCCTTCCAAGGCAAAGCTAACGAAACAACCATCGGCATGTGGATTTTAGCCGTTATCTTTATCCTGCGATACATCTTCGTCGCAGGCGGCTAAAAGCAACAGCATCAACCGCTACGGGGCTACTCTTCACACCCTATTACGCCACAAAGCAACAACTTTTCCCTTTTGGGAACGGCGTCGGGGGTGGGTTAGCCCCTTAGGCAACAAACCCGCCTCCCTAGCCAATCCCCTGCCCAAAATTATCGGCTACATTAGTACAAGAGCAGTTTTCCTAATTGCCAACAACGTCTAATCCGATCAGCTCACACATCAGCAATGACAAACCTGAGGAACCTTCCATGCGCGGCTGGCCCATCGTCATATCTGGAATACTTGCCCTAACCTGCGGCCTCAGCATCGTCAGCTGCACCACCACAATCAAAGCGTCCACACCTGCAGCTACCCAACCTCGCATCACCTTCGAAGGCGATACCCCGCCCTGGGCAGAGTCTGCCAGCGCCGTCATGGCCGAGCTAGAACAGTGGCGCGGCTTAGGCTTTAAAGAAAACCTGCAAGTTACCTTTCAGCCCCAAGACGATCCAAACCTCAATGGTTGGTACAACTCTGAAACCAAACAGCTGGTCGTTACCACCGCAGGTTCTGACGAATTAGGCCGTGGTGTGCTGCTCCACGAGATGTTCCACGCCCTCCAGGACCAGCACTTTGACCTGTACAACCTACATATCCAGAGCCAGAACACCCCCGACTATGACAAAGCTGTCACCGCGGTCATTGAAGGCGAAGCCATGTTAGCCGTTAGCGAACTACTAAATTACGACTTCCTCGCCCACGCACAGCTGCCACCGGAAGGCACCATCAGCGATCAGCTGTTTGAGAACATTTTTCTCTATGGCGCTGGCCTCAAATTTATCCAAGCTGTGCGAGAAGATGGCGGCTGGGACGCCGTCGATGCCGTATTTGCCGCTCCGCCCCAGGCCACCACACTCATCCTCAACCCAGCGCGCTACCTAGCGGGAGAGCGTGCTATCGACCCTACAGAGGTTCCCCTCAACATAGATGAAACCCTAACTAGCCAAACCATACGCGGAGAATATGCCGTCCGGCTCTTACTAGCTCGACAGCCCGAAACCCGTCCCCTAGTAGACAGCATCGGCAACAGCTACATAACCGACACCCTGGGGGTGCTCACCAACAAAAATGGCGACATCATCCACCGCTGGGTCATCGAGCTGAACAACACCAACAATATTGAGTCATTAGCAACAGGCTTCACCACTGCCCTAGCCACAGAACTAGAAAAACAACCTGTCGCAGAGACAAACAACAGCTCGATAATCCTTGAATGGTAGTAGACCATTAAATGGGTGCTACGACACCGCCTTGCAGATAAACTCATCTGTGAAGATTAGTAACGCCAAAAATCCCTTGGATATAGCAATCTGCTAAAAGCACTTAGCAGATTGCTCCCCACATAGCTGTTATGGCTTTCATCGCTCACCTATGGTGTGAGCGATGGGCGGCAAGCTATAAAAGGTACCGACCTATACAACACCAATTAGTAAAGCAGTAGAGACTGAAGACTTTAGAGATTCTGCTTTAGTGATAACGCTTGATACTTGCAGACTTAGGTTTCAGGAGCGCTACCTATGATAGATTTCCTCAACGATTTGCTATGGGGCAAAGTCCTCATAGTTGTATTAGTAGCCGTTGGGCTACTGTTTACAACGGCCTCTAAATTTGTTCAGTTTCGATACTTTGGCCAGATGTTTGCCATCATGGGGCAGGCAACTCACCATGAATCAGGGGGGCATCTCAGCTCATTTCAGGCCCTGGTGCTAAGTGTTGCAGGTCGAGTGGGGGCTGGAAACATTGCCGGTGTTGCCGTAGCAATTACCCTGGGCGGTCCCGGTGCCGTTTTCTGGATGTGGATGGTGGGCTTAGTGGGCATGTCCACGAGCTTTTTTGAATGTACCCTAGCGCAGGTATTTAAGAATGCTGAACCGGGTGGCACCTATCGCGGTGGCCCTGCCTACTACATTCAGCGAGGGTTACAGCTACGATGGTTGTCGTCACTGTTTTCAGTGCTACTCCTGGTAACATTTGGCTTTAGCTTTAATGCCCTCCAGTCCTATACGGTTGCAGCCTCCCTTAACGACACCTTTGGTATTTCTCCTCAAATTACAGGGCTAATACTATTGGCGGTTATGGGCGTCACTATCTTTGGTGGGGTCAAGCGTATTGCGGAAGTGGCCGAATTCGTTGTACCGATTATGGCCGTTGGCTATTTTCTGATGGCGATGTTCATCATTGTTACTAATCTTGGTAGTATTCCGGGTGTCTTTGCCCTGATCTTTAAGAGTGCTTTTGGTCTACAACAGGCAGTTGGCGGCGGGATTGGTTCCGCCATCATTTTTGGTGTTAAGCGAGGGTTGTTTTCCAATGAAGCCGGTCTGGGGAGTGCCCCGAATGTGGCCGCTGTTGCCTATGTCAAACACCCAGTAAATCAAGGTATTGTCCAGGCCTTTAGCGTATTCATTGACACGATTGTCCTGTGTTCTTGTACGGCAGCCATTATTTTGCTGTCGACCGTATACGAGCCGGGTACGGATATTGGCGGTATTACCATGACCCAAGCGGCCATGGCTGAGCATGTGGGTGAATGGGGTCGAGCCTTTGTAACCATTGCCCTAGTGCTGTTTGCCTTTACGTCCATGATTTACAATTACTATCTGGGTGAAAATAGTCTGAACTTCTTCAGCGAAGAGAACAAAGCCTTGTTCACAGGCCTACGTATTTTGACCCTGGCATTAATTGTCTGGGGTGCATCCCAGGATCTGGGTACGATCTTTGGCTTTGCTGACGTCACCATGGGGTTCTTGGCATTAGTCAATTTAGTGGCCCTAGTCTTACTGTTTAAGGTTGGTTTAAGGGTCATGCGAGATTTTGATCAACAGATTAAAAGCGGTGTGGCACAGCCGGTGTTTGATGCTCGCAAATTTCCTGAGCTTAACCTTGACCCTGAGGCTTGGATCTTAGATGAGCCCTCTGTACCGGCCATGGCAACGGCTTCGTCAGAAACACAGATGCCATAACAGACAGTTCTAGAAGACCCTCAGGCATAGCCTTTTTGAGGCTATGCCTGAGGGTCTCTACTAGCCGATCCTAAAGGAAATAAAATTAAAAGCCTTCAAACTCGTAAGTTTGAAGGCTTTTAATTTTGTCATAAATATTATTGGACCAGGAAGAGCAAGACGTTCGGGAAGAAAATCAGATAAATATCCTTGAGGCCTGTAACTACAGCTACAAAACTGACTAATCAAGACTGTTTTACTGAAGCTAAATGCTCGGAGACTTCGGTGTATGGTGGGCACGCTCACGCAAACGCAAACACTTGTTGAAAAAGCAAAAGAGCTGGGAATAAAATTCTTTCTTGTATCCTATACCGATCTATTGGGAGGGACCAGGGCCAAGCTGGTCCCGGCCACCCAAATTGCATCGGTAGAACAGGACGGTGCTTTCTTTTGTTCATTTGCCTCTAATTTAGGATTGGGACCCGATGCTCCTGAGATTGCCGCTGTTCCCGATCCGGAGTCTCTGATTCAGCTGCCTTGGGAGCCCACTGTGGGCTGGGTTGCCAGCGATGTTTATTTTGAGGGCAAACCTTTTGCGGCGGCTCCACGGATGATCCTCAATCGAGTATTGGCTCAGTGTGCTGAGCTGGGTTACACCTATAAGGCTGGGGTGGAGGCTGAATTTTTTCTACTCAAAAAAACAGAAGCCGGGTATGCCATTGCTGATGAATTAGATACGGCGGAACGTCCTTGCTACGACCAGATCAATCTGATGCGTCAGTTTGATCTGATATCTACCCTGGTTGACTATATGGAGCAGCTAGGCTGGGGGCCTTACCAGTGTGACCATGAGGACGCTAACGGTCAGTTTGAACTTAACTGGACCTATAGCGATGCGCGAACAACCGGCGATCGCCATGTGTTCTTTAAATATATGGTTAAGACCCTAGCGGAACAGCGGGGATATACGGCTACGTTTATGCCTAAGCCCTTTAGTCATATTACTGGCAGCGGTGGCCACGTCCATAACAGTCTCTGGCAGGGGGATGTTAACAGTTTTGAGGCCGGAGCCGATGAAGGAGGATTGTCTCCTGTGGGCTATAACTTTCTAGGAGGTGTGCTCAACCATGCCAAAGGGTTGACCGCTCTGTTTGCTCCCACCGTCAATTCTTACCGTCGTCTGGGGGCCAGTATAACTGCGTCGGGCAGTACTTGGTCACCGCGTTATATTTCCTATGGGGGCAACAATCGTTCCCACATGCTGCGGATCCCTGAGGCGGGACGCTTTGAATGTCGTTTAATTGACGGGTCTGCTAACCTATATCTGGCATTAGCAGGGCTGTTGGCCGCCGGGATAGACGGGATTAAAAAACAAACCTCTCCTGGCAAGCGCATTGATGAAAATTTATTTGCCCGCGGCTCAGAGTTTCCTGATTTAGAAACCTTACCCACCAATCTCTATGAAGCCCTTGCTGCCCTGAAGCAGAATGGCTTGCTAATGGAGACCTTAGGCGAGCTCGGGAGTAAGACATTCTTTGAATTCAAGCAAAAGGAATGGAGCGCTTTCTGTTCCCAGGTGACTGACTGGGAGATAGCCCAGTACATTAATATTTGATCATTATGTCTGCTGACATCAGTACCTATAACTTTCCAACCAAAATTCGGTTTGGGCCAGGCTCTCGTCATGATCTGATCATGGAATTGTCCTCGTTGGGCATTCAGCGCCCGTTGATAGTAACAGACCGAGATGTGGCAAAATTACCCTGGTTTGTTGCTATTGAAACGTCCCTGACTGAGATGACATCGGTTACCTTTAGCGGTGTTTGGGGCAATCCAGTGGTGTCTCAAGTGATGACGGGGGTAACTGTTTGCCAGGACTACAATGCGGACGGTATTGTGGCCGTTGGTGGTGGCGCGCCCATGGATGTTGCTAAGGCTATTGCCCTCATGGCTAACCATCCAGGTCATCTGTTTGATTACGAAGATGGTGCCAGTACGCGACCCATTGATCGGTCAATTCTGCCGATTGTGGCTATTCCAACTACGGCCGGCACCGGTAGTGAGGTTGGTCGCAGCACCGTAATTTCTGATGATGAGACCCATGCTAAAAAGATTATTTTTGATCCACAGCTGTTGCCTAAAGTAGTCTTAGCCGATCCTGAACTACTGTTGGGGCTACCGGCGAAGATTACGGCTGCCACCGGGAAGGATGCCTTGACCCATTTAATAGAGGCCTTTTT
>CALBPH010000128.1 GCA_937899365.1 uncultured Leptolyngbya sp. | reverse complement strand
CCCGGTGCCGGAGGCACTGCGGAGTATGGCAGCAACGGGTGACGATATTGTTCAGGTGTCCGATGACGCTATTCTAAAAGCAATGAGGGTGATCCATAGTCTGGTGGGGATTGTGGTGGAACCTGCCGGAGCCGTCGGTGTGGCGGCAGCCATGACTGCCAAAGATAGATTTGTCGGACGATTGGTGGCTACACCGTTATGTGGCAGTAATTTGACTGAAACGCAGGTAGCCCAATGGCTTTAATACGTACAAACTAAAATATCGCCCAGCCCAGCTCAAATCCCTAGTTCTCGTAATAGGTGTGAATTTCTAACTCACACACATCGATGCCATATTTCTCAAGTTTGTCACCATCGGCAAAGACAGCCAAGAAATCATAAAGACAGCCGCGCCCACCGGTCAGAGTAATGGTTGTCCAATCTCCGTTTGCTCGAATTGTCCTATTACCTAACACATTTGCTTCCCAATCTGTTGCGGTCTGGGGAGAGGCGTAGAACTCTAACATGTCTACGGAGGTATCATTCGTCAGGATAAAGGCGTATTCGCTCTGTTGCGCCTCATCTGCACTTTTTGTCGCCACCGTAAAATCAGACTCTGAATAGGCATAGGTTTCTATGGTGCAAGCATTAATCCCATACCGATTTATCTGGGAGCCATTGGAAAAAACGGCCAGAAAATCATACACACAGCCCCTAGTATCATCCGGGATTGTAATTCTGGCGCGCTGTTGGCCCCCTATAATATGGCCGTTCAAAATGTCGTCTTCCCAGCCCTCCGCCGTTGCAGGAGAGGCATAAAATTCGATCATTTCAGTCGATGAGGTGTTGTTTTCAAGTAAAAAGACAATATCCTCGGCCCATGCAGGCGTTAGTGCTGATAGGCTGGCTAGGGTTGAAATGGCAACAGACTGGGAAAACTGACTAAGACTCATCGTAGTTTAATCGCTCTGAAACGGTAGTCGCACACAATGCTGCTGCTGCTGATTTAGAGGATGAACCGCTCGGTTAGATAGGCCATGGGACAGCCTCTTGCAGATAAAATTATCCCGAGAATCAGCAACGCCGGATTTTTTAACTTAAATCCATCCCCAAAGACTAGCAGCGCTCGCCTATTACTTCGTGGTACCGTACCATCGGCTAAGACGCTTTGACTTAACGCTTAGGCGGCCTTTGCCAAAGCTTCAAGGAAATGTCTTATGGGGTGGCTGATTCGAAACTATGATTTTATCTGCAACGTATGGATAACCTGCAGATTTTACCGATTGGTTCATACCCAAAACCAGTAATTGGTGCCCCATCGATTTATTTCATCACCTAGCAGCCGCATAAAATGGGCCACTTCTAAAACCGTCACAAAATCAGGTTAATTTGCATCCATAAACCATTTTTGGCGAATGGTTTTTGCTGATTTTTTGACTAACTGGCAACAGGGTAGGGTAAACCCCCCAGGGTTGATAACTTATATCTATTAATATCTCTGTTGCCATAGTGATAGAGGATGGGTCTATCTATGATGATTCTCCCAGTTTATTGCTACCCTGTTAACTGTGACTCGTATGGCTAGGTTAGGCGCTTAATTCCTCAGTATTAGTGACTGAGCAGATATTTCTAGAAATTTGGCAAGGCATTCTACTCAAATACTAATTTCGCCATGACTGCTTCTGATAACAAGTTCATTCGACTAACTCAGAAATCATTATTTCCGGGAATGCAGCTATTAAAGCTAAGTGCGTTTGCTGCCGTTGGACTCCTCAGCACCCAGGCAGTGATGGCCCAGACGGCCATGGATTTAGCCATCCCTGAGTCGGTTGAACCGCCAGTAGCTCAGCCTGCTGCCCCGGTCATAGCCCCAGTGGCTCCGGCTACACCCGCTCCGACTGTTGTACCGCCCCAGGTTGTAGAGCCGGTAACCCCTAGTAGTGTTGTGCCGACCTCAATTGAGGCCACCTCAACTGAGCCTACAGCCGTAGATTACGGCACCGTTTTTATTGAGCCAGAGTCGACCACACCGTCTGTGGGTTCGCTCCTTGAGGGCGTTCAGCCAGCCACTGGTGAAGCCCCCGCCGTTGAGGTGATTTCACCTGCTGACTATGGTGCGGCCGCCATTGATAAGACAGACTATAGCGTTGGGGCTACCATGCCAGATGTGGTTATCTCGGAGCGTTCTAGCGGTTGTGAGTTTGCCCTAGGCACCGATACTCAGGTAGCAAACACTGCCTGTCGGCAAGTTGAGCGGTTGGCGACGGCTGTTAGCGGCATGGCACCGACACAAACCGGTGGTAGGGCTGCAGCAGCGATTAATATTCCAGGGATGCCAGTGAGTGGCTTTACCACGACGGCCAGTCGGGAGTTTTACAACCAGGCAACCCAGGCAGTGGTCAAACTGCAGCAGGGTGAGAAATTTATTTTTCCCTTGTCAATACCGGCCTCTTTAACGTCCCTGTTTGGCTGGCGTATGCACCCGATTTTTGGTGTCCGGCGATTCCATTCGGGTACAGACGTGGGGGCACCGTTGGGCACCCCTGTGGTCGCTACCCAGTCAGGGCGGGTGTCCTTGGCTGATGTTGCTGGGGGCTATGGTCTGATGGTTGTGCTGCGTCACAATGACGATACGCTTGAAAGCCGCTACGCTCACCTGTCGCAATTGTTAGTGCAGGCGGGTGAATGGGTTGAGCAGGGTGAGGTGATTGGTCTGGTGGGTAGCACGGGTAATTCTACCGGGCCCCATTTGCACTTTGAGCTGCGTCAGCTAACTGAAAATGGCTGGATCGCCCTTAATCCAGATTCGTTGCTAAAGCAGACGTTGGGAACCCTGGTCCAGGCGTTGGGTAATTCTTTGGTGGCTCTGTCAGGCAATTCTACGATAGAGACGGCTAATGCATCCAGCGATCAGGCTGCTTCTTGGCAGAGCTTGCCTTTCCGTCCAGCCCAACCTCAGGCTAACTGACGGACTAGCTCCATATTCAATCACCCATGGGTAAACCAACAAAACTACACCACATGCGCCGGCTCTGGTTGGGGCTGGGCTTGTTATGTCTAACGGCCTGCGGAGGGTCATCCGAGTCAGAGGGGCGACTAAACGGCTCGGTCAATATCTGCAGCAGCAGTAACCCTAGTCAGGACTATCCACAGTCGGTCAACATTCGCTGTCTGTATCGTTTAGATACGGGGTCATTAGAGTTTCAAGCGGCTAACAGCACTCGCACTGTTGAATTTCAAGGGGATACGCTATATACCCTTTCCACCTATGTACAGCAGTGGGATGTGGCCACCGGGGAAGAGACGTTACCGGCGGATACGGAAGTCAAACATACAAGTTTTGACAATGACGAGGGGCTGCATTTTAGCCAAGAGTATGGCTATGTTGGCTTTAGCGATGGGGGGCGAGTGTATATCGAT
>CALBPH010000127.1 GCA_937899365.1 uncultured Leptolyngbya sp. | reverse complement strand
GATGCAAGAACTAGCCTGTCGTGAGTCTTATCAGCACGTTATGTATTCTTTCCCAGAGCTGGCCGACGGCCCTTATCGCGATGCGTGGAAAGAGTTTCCTTGGGATAATAACGACGCTAAGTTTGCAGCCTGGTGCGAGGGCCGCACGGGCTACCCGATTGTCGATGCCGCCATGCGCCAGCTAAATGAAACCGGATGGATGCACAATCGCTGCCGAATGATTGTGGCCAGCTTTCTCACCAAAGACCTGATCATTGACTGGCGCTGGGGTGAAAAGTACTTTATGCAAACGCTGGTGGATGGTGACCTCAGTGCCAATAACGGTGGCTGGCAGTGGAGCGCTTCCAGCGGCATGGACCCCAAACCCTTGCGAATTTTCAACCCCGCTAGTCAGGCAAAAAAATTTGATGCCGAGGGGGAATATATTCGCCAATGGGTCCCCGAAATTCGCCATGTGGATACGGGCGCCCTCATTAGCGGAAAACTCTCTCCCCTAGATTTAGAAGGGACTGGCTATGTGTCACCCATTGTGGAGCATAAAAAACAACAGGCTCTCTTCAAAGAACTCTATAGGGAACAAAAAGCCAAGCTCGGATGATATCAACAGGCAGATAGCTATTTCAATTTCTCCTACAGGTAATTTATGACACACATTATTTCTAAGTAAACTTGATGCGTTAGGACATGATTGTTTACGGTTTATACGGAACGAATTGAGCAGCATCTGGCACTTTCCCAGGCTGCTATCCGGATTTTCACTGGGTTAGCTTGATTAAATCTTTATAACAAGGTTTTTCTATTTCGAAAATCGGGCAAATTGGAATATAAGTCGTCATTATTTGCAGCGGCGACTGGCATGATGGAAACGCACTTAGCAAGGAATGAAGCGACATGACTAATTCAGGTGGAGTTGATGGGGCCGACAAGAAAATTGTGGCCGGGATTTTAGGTATCTTGCTGGGGGCTTTGGGCATACACAAGTTCTATTTGGGCTACACCCAAGAAGGCATCATTATGCTGCTTGTATGCCTCATTGGTGGAACTGTCACCTGTGGTGTTGGTGCCGGTGTCGTCGGTGTCATTGGCCTGGTTGAAGGAATTTTATACCTGACCAAGTCGGATGAAGAGTTTGTCAGCACCTACATCACTAATAAGAAGCCTTGGTTCTAGGGTAGAGCTGCCAATGGGTCTGTCAAAATCGTCAATTTATTTGCGCTTAGGGATCTTAGGGGCGTTGTGTACGCCCCTGATGGTTGGGGTTCTCCATAGGCTGGGGTACGAGGTAAAGCTATGGGGATGCCCGCTCAAAGCACTGGTGGGTATCCCTTGTCCAACCTGGGGGATGACGCGGGCTGTGGTTGCGATCGCACACCAGCAATGGTCAACGGCCATGCACTACCACTTGCTATCGCCCTTAGTCATCCTGCTCTGGGCCATCGCCATGGTCCAGGTCAGCTTAGAGGCATTCACCCAGCGCACCTGGAGTCGATGGTGGCAGCGCCGTAGCCTATGGCTGAGCGGGCTCACACTCATGTTTGGGTACCACAGCATTCGGCTCTATGGTCTGTGGCACTCCGGCATGTTAGCCACCAACATGCAACAGTCTTTTCTCAGCAACCTAATTTAACGCCAACCGCCATGCGCAACCGCAGACTCCCCCTCAAAGCCGGACTGGCCTTAGCCGGGTTAACCTACTGTCAAATCTTCGCCCACATGGAGGTCAACCCGTTTCTCAAAAACTATCTAATTTTGGTCCCCATTCAGCTAGGTGTGCTGATGTATTTTGGCTACGCCTACTGGAGTGGTAAATATAAGCAGCCGTAGTCGGCAGCCCTACAAAACATTGCGGATGGTTTGGCCAGCGGTGGTAGTGATTGGGTATGCTCTAAACTACTGATCACATGAAGCCCCTAAGCCTGAACGGTGATACTTCCATGGGAGAACCCCGCCTCAAGTTATCCGATAATTTAACTGAGTTCCCCCTAGAAATCCTAGAGCTGGCGGATTCACTAGAGATTTTAGACCTATCCAATAATCAGCTCAGCACCCTACCCAAAGATTTTTCCCAGCTAAAAAAGCTCAGAATTGCATTTTTTAACAATAACCAGTTTGAAGAATTCCCAGAGGTATTGGCCGCTTGTCCCAACCTCTCTATGGTTAGCTTTAAGAGCAACAATATTAAGACCATCAGTGAAACAGCACTGTCTCCCAATATTCGTTGGCTAATTCTCACCGATAACCAGCTAACAACACTACCAAAAGCCATTGGCAATCTGACCAAATTACAGAAGTTTATGCTGGCGGGCAATCAGCTCCACACGCTGCCCCATGAGCTAGCAAATTGCCAAAATTTAGAACTTATCCGTTTGGCCGCCAATCGGTTAAAAATGCTGCCACCACAGCTATTAAAGCTACCCCGGCTAACCTGGCTAGCCTATGCAGGTAATCCTTTTTGCCAAACAACAGATGGGCAACACGTAGGCAACGCATCTCTGACCGCGATTGCGCCAGCAGCCGTGCAACTGGGTGAAATTCTAGGGCAGGGCGCATCGGGTGTAATTTATAAAGGGCTGTGGAAACCTAATGCAGCCTCGGAAGATACCCGGCCAGTAGCTGTAAAACTCTTTAAAGGGGAGATTACCAGCGATGGTTTACCGTTGGATGAGATGCAGGCCTGCATAGCAGCAGGGGCCCACCCCAATCTAGTCAAGGTAGTCGGTAAATTAAGCCAACCCATCCAGGGCAAAGCCGGTCTTGTCTTTTCCTTTATTACCCCTGAGTATGGCAATCTCGGCGGGCCTCCCAGCCTAGACTCCTGTACCCGAGACACCTACAGTAACGACACTACCTTTACACTGCCAGTAATCTTAAAGATTGCCCAGGGAATAGCGTCTGTTGTCGCCCACCTCCACACCCGAGGGATTATGCACGGCGATCTTTACGCCCACAACATTTTAGTCAACGAACAGGGTGAAAGTATCCTGGGTGATTTTGGAGCGGCGTCCTTTTATAACTTAGAGGATGGGGTCTCTGGAGAGACCTTACAAAGGCTAGAATCTAGAGCTTTCGGCTGTCTGTTAGAGGATCTCTTGGATCGCCATAGCTCTGACAATATTTCTGACGACATAGAAACCGAACTAAACGTCCTGGAACATCTTCGTCAGCTACAACAGCGTTGCCTATCTCCAACACCTGGCGAGAGACCTCTTTTCGGTACAATATGTCAACATCTGACAGAGGTATCAACGCTTGTTTGAAGCT
>CALBPH010000126.1 GCA_937899365.1 uncultured Leptolyngbya sp. | reverse complement strand
GTTCTCATCAGCTCCGGCTGGCGTCTCTTTCTCTTCGGGGGGTGGATTCCCATTGTACCGGCGGTTTTGGGATTTGCCAGCGTGGTCAGTAGCACCATTGCTTATCAGGTTTTCTATCGCACCTTCTACGATCCGCTTACGAGTCTACCCAATCGAGTATCTAGCTTAAAGCGCTTGCAGCATTATCTAAATCAGCGCCAGACGCCGGAGCCGATGGTGGCATTACTCCTGATCGATTTGGACCTATTCAAATCAGTCAACGAAAGTTTGGGGGTAGCTGTGGCCGATCAACTCCTAAAACTTGTGGCCGAACGGATTGTTCAACATATGCCAAAGGCCTCAGTTGCCAGGGTCGGAGGCGATCGGTTTGCGGTGATTCTGCCATCGGTAGCCCATACTCAAAGAGCCATCGATACGACAGCGCGGTTACGTCAAAGTCTGATGGATTCAATTCGGATTAATGGCCAGACGGTGAGTACTACCGTCAGTATCGGCATTGCGCTCCATCAGAAGGGGCAGGGCTATCTGGCCCATGAGCTGTTGCAGGATGCCCATCGTGCCCTTGGCAAAGCTAAAAATCGGGGACGGGATCGCCATGAGGTTTTTAATGAAGACATGCGTACCCATTCGGTGTCCCAGTTTCAATTGGAAATGGAGCTGCGCCATGCTGGAGAGTACAAGCAGTTTGAGCTTTACTATCAGCCGATTATAAACTTAAGCTCAGGTGCGATCGCAGGTTTTGAAGCCCTGATCCGTTGGCAACATCCAGAGCGGGGCACCGTGCCCCCCAATGACTTTATTGGCATTGCCGAAGATACCGGTATGATTTTGGCCATGGGCAATTGGATTCTAGATGAAGCCTGTCGCCAAATTCGCCAGTGGCAGCAGCTTTTTCCCAGGGTCGAGCCCCTATTTATCGGCGTGAATCTCTCCAGTCGTCAGTTTATTCAACAGGATCTAGCAACGATGATTGCAACGATTGTTCAGCATCACCAAATTGATCCCCGTGGTCTCAAACTAGAACTCACCGAAAGCGTGGCCATGGAAGATGTAGACACCGCCATCCAGCAGTTGCTAAAGCTTAAAAATAAAGGGTTACACATTAGCCTCGACGACTTTGGTACGGGCTATTCATCCCTGAGTTATCTCCACAAACTGCCCATCGACTCCCTTAAAATTGATAAATCATTTGTTGATCGCATGGAGACCATTAGTGAAAATGCAGATATTGTTGGCACCATCGTTTCCCTAGGCCATCGGCTCCAGCTAGATATTATTGCCGAAGGTGTGGAAACGTTGCCCCAAGCCCGTCTTTTAAAGGATTTACGGTGTCAATATGCCCAGGGATATTTCTTTGCTAAACCCTTACCCATGAATCAGGCGGCGCAGCTTCTGGCTCAAAATAAAGGCTGGTCTCTTGATTAAAGCAGCTTTTATTTATAGAGAGAATTGTTTCAACAGCAGGACTTGTTTAAGTTTATCCATTTAGTTATAAACTGATTGGGCATTGCTGATCCTGGGTATGATTTTATCTCCAAAATGCTGATATAGGGTGTTTTTTGAGGTTAAGTCATTTTCTAAATTAGCAACGGCACTGATTGAGCGAAGTTACTAGAACAGTCTTATGAGAGGGCTGTTCATTTTTCTGAGGGTAACTGTTTAGGTAGGTTGTATCGGGTCTATACATTCATGAAATCTCTTGGTCGCCATATCTTAGTTGAGTTCCACGGCTGCTCCTCAGAAATACTCAATGATGTTCCCTGTATTGAGTCAAGTATGGTGAGTGCGGCCAAGGAGTCTGGGGCTACCATCATTAGCTCCGTATTCCACCATTTCTCACCCTTTGGGGTATCTGGGGTGGTGGTGATCCAAGAGAGTCACCTGGCTATTCACACCTGGCCAGAATATCGCTACGCGGCCGTAGATTTATTTACCTGCGGTGATTCGGTCAATCCCTGGACGTCCTACAAAATGCTGAAGCAGGCCTTTCAGGCCGAACATGGCTCAGCGGTGGAGATCAACCGGGGTCAGCTAGATCTGTTGGAAAAAGCCAGCATCGAACTGGGGGAGCTGCGTAACGATGCCACCCAGCAGCTGGTGGTGCCTAAATATAGCCGCAGCGTGTGGTTTACGGACCGCAATGAAAATATGGCTCTATCCATTCGTCATAAGGGGGATTGTCTTTTTAGGGAAAAATCTCCTTATCAAACTGTTGAAGTATTTGACACGTTTGAGTATGGCAAGCTGCTGGCCGTGGATAAAATGGTCATGTGTAGTGAAAAGGATGAAAAGGCCTACCATGAGATGATCGTGCATGTGCCGATGGTTGTTGAGCCTGATGTGAAAAACGTTTTAGTCATCGGCGGTGGCGATGGTGGTAGCATTCGTGAGATTTTGCGCCATGACCATGTTGAAAGCGTCACCATGGTGGAAATTGATGAGGCTGTTGTTAGAGCCTCTAAGGAGTTTTTACCCAGTTTATCGTCCGCATTTGACCACCCTAAGCTCAATCTGATTATTGATGATGGGATTAAATATGTCAGGGAGTCAGAGGCCAACTGTTTTGACATGATTGTGGTGGACTCCTCGGACCCCGTCGGTCCAGCTGAAGGGCTGTTTTCTAAGGAGTTTTATCACGATGTGTATCGCTGTCTGCGGCCCGGTGGCGTGATGACGGCCCAGAGCGAATCTCCCCATTTTAATCAAAAGGCATTTGTGGAATTAAATCATTGCTTAAAGGAGATTTTTACTGTTGACAGTGTCTTTTGCTACCTAGCCTTTATCCCCACGTATCCCACTGGCATGTGGAGCTTTACCTACTGTACAAAGGGGGGCAAACATCCGGTGACAGATCTGGATCGGCAGCGGTCTGGGCACATTGCTGAGACATTTAATTTGCAGTACTACAATACTGATATTCATGGGGCGGCGTTTTGTTTACCCACGTTTATCCGCACCATGCTTGAGGACTAGTATGGGTAAGCAGTCTCGGTCTGATAATTGGTCTGACAG
>CALBPH010000125.1 GCA_937899365.1 uncultured Leptolyngbya sp. | reverse complement strand
ATTTTATCTGCGAGATACTGTCCTATGGCATATCTCACCGATCGGTTCATCCTCTCAGTCAGCAACGGCTAAATGTCAGCAAAGCATTTAGACAGTTGTAATGCCGAGGGTCAGCAACACCTAATAATCACCATCCAGTCACCGACTATCTAAACGACCCAGTAAACCTTATAGATTGCCATCGTCCGGCTCATAACAACTAGAGGAGACATCATATGTGCGGAATTGTAGGTTATATCGGAACTCGTGCCGCTAGCGGTATTTTAATTGACGGGTTACGCACGCTGGAATACCGGGGCGACGACTCAGCCGGTGGGGCCTCTATCAGCGAAGGCGAACTTAACCGCGTGCGGGCCAAAGGTAAGCTGAAAAACCTACAAGAGAAACTAGATGGATTAGAAGACCCCGCTCGCTTGGGGATTGGCCATACTCGCTGGGCCACCCATGGCAAACCCGAGGAGCACAATGCCCATCCCCATACCGACGGCAGCGGGCGCATAGCCGTTGTCCAAAACGGCATTGTCGAAAACTATCGCGAGCTGCGCGAAGGCTTGATGGCCAAGGGATATGAATTTAAGTCTGAGACTGATACTGAGGTTATTCCCCACCTGATTGCTGATTATCTAACCAAAGGTGTAGAAGGTCCTTTGGCCCATGAATCCACCCTGTTAGAAGCGGTCCGTCAGGCTGTTAACGATTTGGATGGGGCCTTTGCCCTGGCGGTCATTAGTGCTGACTTTCCCGATGAGCTGATTGTGGTTCGCCAGCAGGCCCCTTTAGCCATTGGCTTTGGTCAGGGTGAATTTTTCTGTGCATCAGATACGCCAGCTATTGTGCCCCACACCCGTGCCGTCTTGCCGTTAGATAACGGTGAATTAGCGATGCTCACTCCCCTGGGAGCAGCGATCTACGACTTCACTGGTCGTCGGCTGAAAAAGCACCCCATTACCCTCAGCATCAGCCCCACCATGGTGGAGAAGCAGGGCTTTAAGCACTTCATGCTGAAGGAAATTCATGAGCAGCCTGGCGTGGTCCGCACCAGCTTAGAAACCTACCTGGCTAGCGGCTGGACACCGGAAAGTGAGGGGTCTCCCATCAATCTGGGGCTAGATTCTAACCTGCTAGACAACTTAAACCATGTGCAGATTCTGGCCTGTGGCACTAGCTGGCATGCCAGTCTGGTGGGCAAGCACCTGCTAGAGCATCTGGCCGGTATTCCGACGGTGGTGCACTATGCATCAGAATTTCGCTATTCTCCGACGCCTTTGATTGGCAATGCCCTCACCATTGGTGTCACCCAGTCGGGGGAGACCGCCGACACGCTGGCGGCTTTGGATATGGAGCAAACCCGCCGCACCCAAAAGCAGAAACAGCCAGGAGGCGATGCCTTTACCCCGCGCATGTTGGGTATCACTAACCGCCCGGAAAGCTCCCTGGGCCGCATGATACCCAAGGTATTGGCGACCCATGCGGGTATTGAATGCGGTGTGGCGGCGACCAAGGCAATTGTCGCCCAGCTAATGGCCTTTTATTTTCTGGCATTGGAGCTAGCCTATCGGCGGCAGACCCTATCCAAGCAACAGCTCGCAGACTTGATCGAGGGGATGCGTCAGCTACCCAACCACATTGAGCAGGTGATTGAGCAACAGGAAGGCTATACCGAAGAGTTGGCCCATAGCTTTACAGAAACCCAAGACTTTATCTTTATTGGCCGCGGGGTTAACTACCCCATTGCCCTTGAAGGGGCACTAAAGCTGAAGGAAATTAGCTACATCCATGCGGAAGGCTATCCGGCCGGGGAAATGAAGCACGGCCCCATTGCCTTGTTGGATGCAAAGGTACCGGTGGTTGCGATCGCAGTTCCCGGCAGCGTCTACGACAAGGTCCTCTCCAATGCCCAAGAAGCCAAAGCCCGCGATGCGCAGCTCATCGGCGTTGCCCCGGCCAATGACCCGGAAGCAGAACACACCTTTGATACCCTGCTGCCGGTACCCACAGTGGATGAACTGCTCTCTCCCATGCTGACAGTGCTGCCTCTGCAGCTGCTGTCCTATCACATTGCCGCCCGGCGTGGCCTAGACGTCGATCAGCCTCGTAACTTGGCCAAGTCCGTCACCGTCGAGTAGCACAGGTCATAGCACGACCCAT
>CALBPH010000124.1 GCA_937899365.1 uncultured Leptolyngbya sp. | reverse complement strand
CCACCAGTCCCTGCACCAGCCGCACCTCCTTAGCAATGCTAACCACACTGCATTACCTCGATGCCCTGGATATTCAGCTAGAAAACCTAGACAAACAGCGCCTACAGCTTGGGGCTGCCACCCTAACCCCCATGCAAACCCGCAGTGGCGGCTATCAAGGCATTGATGATCGCGGCTTTCAGATATTGTTGAGATATGCCCATACCCCTAAGCGAATAACGCTGTCTAAGCTGTTGAGCGATGACGCAGAAATAGAAAATCTGGAAAACTATGCCGTGCTAATTGGCATGAGTGCCCCCACCTCAAATCCTACAGATTATTTTCTCACCCCCCTGGGGGCGGGGCAGTGGTCAAAAGTACCCGGCCTTGATATCCATGCCCAAACAATTAACCATCTGTTAGCCGCGGCCCTGGATGAACAGGCTTTGTTAAAAAGTATGCCTGTCTGGGCCGATGGGCTATGGATTGCCGGATGGGCTTTGATAGGCTGTGGACTGACGGTTAAACGACGGACATGGGTGATGTGGCTTTTGAGTTTGGGGATAGCGACGCTAACGCTCTATGGCGTCAGCTGGCTGCTGTTTTCCCTAGGGCTGTGGGTGCCGCTGGTACCCGGTGCCATGGCGTTAGTTGGGGCCAGTGGTGGTGCGGTGGCACTCCCCCAGCTCCAAAAGGCTCACCGTAAACCAATGGCCCTTAATAATTCCTAAAAGACCAATTCCTGAAAGACCACCAAAGCCCACGTAGTTAAAACTTATACGAAGAGGGAATCTGCCCCATGTCTCGACTATCGTATTTAACCCGAAAGTCTCTAATTAGCTCGATGATGGCGGTCACCACGTTAGCCATAGGACAGCCGGGACTTGCCCTACAGTACAACCCACCCAACCGTGGAGCCCCTTCCAATACCTGGGATGCTGGTAGTCGTACCGGTCCCTGCGGCAACCTGACGGCGGTACAGCCCACCCAAACCAACTGGGGAGAAACCCTCATGGCGTACCCCACCTTTGGCATTTATGTGTCTGAACCTGCCGCCGATCTGACCTTCGAACTCAGGGATGAGCGCTCCCAGGAGATTCTTCATCGAGCTACCTTTGAGCAAGTTCAGGGGCCCGGTATTAGTCTCTACACATTGCCAGACACGTTGCCAGCCCTAGAACCTGATCAGTACTACCGTTGGCAGGTGAGTTTGGACTGTGAACAATTTAATACAGACAGGATTCAATATACGGGGGATAGACAGTCTGGGGGAATGATTATCCGCCGTGTTGCTAGCAATGAGTTGCAGACTAGTCTGGAAACCACAGCAGACGCTGAAAAACCAGCCCTGCTGGCAGCCAATGGATTTTGGTATGACATGGTTCATGGTCTGTTGATGCAGCAAGGGCATCAGGCAGAGACAGCCCAGTGGACTGACGCTTGGCAAAAATTGTTAGTTCACCCCATGGTGCAGCTAAATAATTTGATGGACGCGACGCTCGTTGATTGCTGTTTAGCCGTTAGCTGTTTGGAGCCCCCTGATCCCTCAAATGCTGCTTTGTCTGCGCCCCGCTAACCAATGTCACCAACCCTATAAACAACTATTGCCACAGCAGCCTTAGCGGATGATGTCATGGTTTCCTAGGGTGGGTACCCCCGGTGCCCCGGTGCCGCTAATGATCGCATCCTCTTGATAGCCGGCGCGTTCGGGCCCGGCCCGGCCCCAATCACCCGTCAGCCATCCGAAAATCCCTTGGCAGGGTTGGCTTTGCCCTTATTGGTGCCGTCGAGCAGTGCAGCTGTAACTGTCTCTGTAACTGTCTTAGGTTGGTTCTAGGGCTCAAGCTGCACTATTTACTGCTCATTTTGCTGCTATAAAGTCCCTAGATTCAGCGATTTCTATTAGGTTCATCTGGGGTATTTATCAGGATTATCTCAGCTAGCTTAGATAGAGTCATTACAGATAAATAAGTTCTCATCTGTGCTGTCCGCTCGTTATTCCGATGAAATTTGATCCAGGTTGTATTCAGTTTCGCCTTACCGCTGGCATGGTGCTGGCCTCTATCCTTGGCTTTGGTGGCATGACTGCCTGGGGCAATTTTAGAATGCAGCAAATTCTGATTAAGGGACATAAGGACAACGCCATCGAAGTTGCCGACCGCTTTGGACAGGATGTGGCCTGGATGGATGAGACGATGCCGTCCACCATGGCCCTGGAAAAGGTGATCAACTACCGCTCCACCGCTGATACAGCCATTTGGATTCGGTCTCCTGAGGGCGAGCTTCTAGCCCAGTCTGACACCCTTGAAATGGGCTCATGGAAAAAAGACGGGTTTGCAGAGGACGTATTGGCCCTGCCCTCCAGTCCCACCCTCGATAGTGTCAATATCCAGGGCCGTGAGCTGATTATCTGTATTTCTCCCCTGGAGGTAAACGGAAATCTGGTGGGGGATTTGTTTGTAATCGATGACATCACTCAAAACCAGGCTAGTTTCTCTGCGGTTACTCGCGATCTCACCCTGGCCAGCGTTTTTGTCATTGGTTTATCGGCCCTGTTGATTGCTATCTATGTGCGTCAGTCCATTAAGCCAGTGTGCAAAATGAATGAACTGGCGGCCAACGTATCCCCCGATAATCTGGCGGATACCCATCTGGAGTTTGACCGGGCTCCTACAGAGGTGCGGGATCTGGCCCAGGCATTCAATATGATGCTGGGTCGGCTATCAACGGCCTGGGAACAGCAGCGACGGTTTGTCAGCGATGTGTCCCATGAGCTACGCACCCCCCTCACCCTAGTTCATGGCTACTTGCAAAGTACGTTAAGGCGCTGTAACACCTTGACCGAACCCCAGCGAGAGGGGTTGGAAATTGCGGCATCGGAGGCGGATCGCACCATTCGTCTATTACAGGATTTGTTAGACTTGGCGCGGGCCGATGGGGGCCACATGCGATTTCACATAGAGCGAGTTCCCCTCAAAGAATTAGTCATAGACACCGTTGATATGTGTCTTTACCCTAGCAACCGGGTGAAGCTTGATATTCAGGCCGCTGGTTTTGATGCGCGGGCCGATCGTAATCGGTTAAAGCAGGTGCTGATCAATCTGATTGACAATGCGGTTAAATACTCTGAAGATGGCACTGTCGTTACGGTTCGTCTAAAGCAGGAGGGCGAATGGGCAGTGATTCAGATTTGCGATCGCGGCCGGGGCATCCCCACCACAGACCTCACCCAAATCTTTGAACCCTTCTACCGAGTAGACGAAGACCGGTCTCGGATTACGGGCGGTACCGGTCTCGGATTATCCATCGTCAAAACCCTGGTCGAAGGTATGCGGGGCAAAATTAAGGTACAGTCCAAGCCAGGTGACGGTAGTATATTCACCGTCAGCCTGCCAACCTAGCCATAATCCAGGCAAAACTTCGGGTTTTCTCATATAAAAAACCTATAGTTCTGGATGTGAGCCAGATTTAGTTAGGTTATCGCCGGAGTCAACCACCATGACAGAGACCGCAGCCAAAATTTTAGTCATCGAAGACGAGGCCCAACTAGCCAAATTTGTGCAAATGGAACTCTCCTACGAAGGCTACGATGTTGCCGTAGCTAACGATGGCCTTTCCGGGCTGATGGCAGCACGGGACCACATGCCAGACCTAATTTTGCTCGACTGGATGATGCCCGGTCTAGCCGGTGTAGAAGTCTGCCGTCGTCTGCGCAGTACCGGCGCCCAGATGCCCATTATTTTTCTCACCGCCAAAGATGACGTGGCCGACCGGGTTGCTGGTCTTGATGCCGGTGCCGATGACTATGTGGTCAAACCCTTTAGCATCGAAGAGCTGCTCGCCCGCGTCCGTGCCCATCTGCGCCGCAACGATCCCCAAGAGGCCGAGGCCCTACAGTTTGAAACCCTGACCCTTAACCGCAAAACCCGCGAAGTCTTTCGCGGCGACCGGGGCATTGAACTAACGGCCAAAGAATTTGACCTGCTAGATTACCTGATTGCCCATCCTCGGCAAGTGCTCACCCGCGACCAGATTTTAGAAAAAGTCTGGGGTTACGACTTTATGGGCGACTCAAACATCATCGAGGTATACATTCGCTACCTGCGACTCAAGCTAGAAGCCGAGGACGAAAAGCGACTACTCCAGACGGTACGCGGTTCTGGGCATGTAATGAGGGAGTAATCTTGAACCCCACCACCATCGAACTCGACCTCATCCGCATTGCCTGGGCGTTGGGGCTGGCTGCTGTCGCCATCGGTCTATCCCTGTGGCAACAGCTTGGCCTGGCCGGCACCCTCGCCATCGCCAGCCTACGCACGGTGGTCCAACTATTCGCAGTTGGTATCTTTCTCTCCATTGTCTTTACCCTGCGGAGCCCCGGCATTATTTTGCTAGTGCTGCTAGTCATGACGGTCGTAGCCGCCCTCACCGCCCGCAATCGCATTAGTAAAGATATTCCCCACCTGGTGTTTTGGCTATGGGGGGCCATTCTCACCAGTACCGCCCTCACCCTGACCTACACCATGACGGTCGTAGTGCGCCCAGAGCTATGGTACGAACCACGCTATCTAATTCCCTTAACCGGCATGGTTTTAGGCAATGCCCTAACGGCAGCATCATTAACCGGTGAGCGTTTAGTCAATGCCCTACGGAACTATCGAACCGAGATCGAAACCCACCTCAGTTTAGGCGCAACACCCAGTCACGCCATTGCCACCTATCGCCGAGACGCCATCAAAGCCGGTCTTATCCCCACCGTCAACTCCATGATGGTCGTCGGCCTAGTCACCCTACCCGGCATGATCACCGGCCAAATTTTAGGCGGAGCCGATCCGTTAAATGCGGCCCTCTACCAAATGCTAATCATGTTCATGCTAGCCTTCGCCACCCTAACCACATCGATTTTAGTCGCCTTCAGCATCAAACAACAGTTTTTTAATCAAGCCATGCAGCAAATAGATCCCAAAAAACGAAAGTAACAAAACC
>CALBPH010000123.1 GCA_937899365.1 uncultured Leptolyngbya sp. | reverse complement strand
GGTAATGCCGATTGGCGGGGGGCTAACCTCAAAGGCGCCAATCTGCGGGGAGCCATTTGGTCGGAAGCGATTCTTTGTAATACGGTGCTGCCCGATGGCACCGTGGGCGATCGCAACTGCTAATGGCCGCCCACCGCATCGCATCCACCCTTACCCCAGCTAAGCCATGAGCCAGATTACCCTCAATATCATCGCCATCTCGGTCTTTTCGGTGACGATGTTAATTTTGCTAGGTCCGCTGCTGTCGGTCTCGCCGGAAGGCTTGGCAACGGTGACCGCGGCCTTGCTGGGGTTGGTGAGCATTGACCAGCTAGGCTGGCAGGGTCGGGGGGGCACGCTGCTGGTGGATTGGCTGTCGCAGCGGTCACCGGACTATTGCGATCGCATCATCCGCCACGAAGCCGGCCACTTTCTGACGGCCTATTTACTGGGCATCCCCATCGATGCCTATACCCTGACGGCATGGGAAACCCTGCAGGCTGGCGTCAACGGCACCGGTGGCGTTGTGTTTAAAACCGATGACATTGACCGAGCCATTGAAGTCGGTAAAATCAGCCAGCGGGAGATTGACCGCTACTGCACCGTTTGGATGGCCGGCATCGCCGCCGAAGAACTCACCTATGGCGCAGCGGCGGGCGGCCGAGACGATCGGCTCAAGCTCAACCTGCTGTGGCAGCAAATGAACCGCCCCCTGGCGGAGGTACCCCTGAAACAGCGCTGGTCTACGCTCCAGGCCAAGACCCTGATCGAAAAAGAGCCCGACGCCTACAGCGCCCTAATCGACGCCATGACAGAACGTCGCCCCGTCGCAGAATGCTGCGAACTGATTGAGCGGCATCTACAATCGGCAGAGGTCTGACCCCTGGTTCTACGGAACACCTGCCCAGTTGATGAATACCTAACAAAACCATTGATGTTTCATCAAACTTGATGCAACATCAGTCAGAATGGTATAGCCATCGACGGCTGCCTATCTCTCAATATCTCTAAAGGAGAGGCGACGCCAACATCCATGGCTAGTCAGGTGAGCCGTTTAATCTAAGGCCGTTAGGGATGTCCGTTGTCCTAACTAACCTGATCAGATGCCACAGAACCCCATACTGTTGGTTTTTGCCGGGGCATGGGTAGTTTTAGTTCTAAACTCCCCCGTTCCAGTCAAAGAATTGGCCCATTCGCAAACCTAAAATCTAAGTCCGCTAAGCGCGCCTGCAAACAATGTCTACGTCAAAGCCTGGGTTAGAAAAATCAGTCACCACCGGCGCTGGCATTCGCCAAGCCTTCCTTAAATTCTATGAAGACAAGGGGCACGCGATTTTACCCAGTGCGTCTCTGGTGCCGGAAGACCCGACGGTTTTGCTGACCATTGCCGGTATGCTGCCCTTTAAGCCGATTTTTCTAGGCCAGCGCAAAGCACCGGTGCCCCGTGCCACCACCTCCCAAAAATGTATTCGCACCAACGACATTGAGAACGTGGGTCGGACCGCGCGCCACCACACGTTCTTTGAAATGCTGGGCAACTTTAGCTTTGGTGACTATTTCAAAGAGCAGGCCGTGGCCTGGGCCTGGGAGCTGTCAACCAAGGTGTTTAAGCTAGACCCCAAAAACCTGATAGTCAGCGTTTTTCGTGAAGATGACGACGCCTTTGCCATCTGGCGTGACCAGGTGGGGGTGCCCAAAGAGCGCATCATCCGTATGGATGAAGCAGACAATTTCTGGACCTCTTGCCCCACGGGTCCCTGCGGTCCCTGCTCCGAAATTTACTATGACTTTCACCCAGAGCGGGGCGACGACAACATTGATCTAGAAGACGACACCCGGTTTATCGAGTTTTACAACCTGGTGTTTATGCAGTACAACCGGGATGCCGATGGCAACCTGACACCGCTCCAGGCCCAGAACATCGACACCGGCATGGGGCTAGAACGCATGGCCCAAATTTTGCAGGCCAAGCCCAACAACTATGAAACAGATTTAATTTTTCCCATTATTAAGACGGCGGCAGAGATTGCCGGGGTGGATTATTTTGCCGTTGATGAGAGCGCAAAAATTTCACTTAAGGTGATTGGCGACCATGTGCGGTCCGTGGCCCACATGATTTCTGACGGCATCACCGCCTCCAATGTGGGTCGAGGCTACATTCTGCGGCGGCTGATTCGTCGGGTGGTACGTCACGGTCGGCTCTTAGGTATCGAAGGGGCCTTTATTAATCAGGTGGCGGAAGGCGCCATTGCCCTGTGAGAGTCGGCCTCTCC